>NZ_JARHXR010000008.1:0-250739 GCF_029222665.1 Bacillus sp. Cr_A10 | reverse complement strand
ACGCGTCCGCCTGGAACGGAAATTAATGGGTCCAAAATAAAAATCGAGTCTCCTGCGGGGTCTTATCTGGACACGCTGTTCCCGCTAGAGTCGCGCCATTCGTTTCAATCAACCGAATTCTATAATGAACATTATATTCTACACTTACTTGTTCTAACTAATAGTCCGATGACGAAAGATCAATTCAATGAAGCAGGAAGTATCCATTAATTACCTATTCTTTTTCGTTCTATTTCCTTTGCAATCAGATTACCATGAAAACGCCCGTTTTCAATAAATATTTCATTTGCATTATTTCCTGCAGCAATCACCCCTGCAATAAAAATGCCTTCAATATTCGTTTCCATTGTATCCACATTAAATGTAGGTCTACCCGACTCCTGATCAATAATAACTCCCATTTTAGTTAAAAAATTATGATCTGGATGATAACCTGTCATCGCAAATACAAAGTCGTTCTCAACTTTGAAATCACCATCTGGTCCATTTAAATACACAAACTGTTCGTCCACTTCTAACACTGAGGTATCAAAATGCATAATTATTTCTTTATTGCGGACAAGTCCCTCAAATTCAGGTAAAATCCAAGGTTTAATGCTTGGAGAATAATTACTACCGCGATACACAACTGTTACATTTGCACCTGCTTTATTTAACTCTAAAGCAGCATCAATTGCGGAGTTTTTGCCTCCTATTACTAAAACATTTTGGGCAAAATAAGGATGACCTTCTCTAAAATAATGTAGAACCTTTGGTAATTCTTCTCCTGGTATCCCCATATAGTTAGGTTGGTCGTAATAACCTGTTGCAATGATGACATTCGAAGCATGATAAATTGCTTTTGAAGTTGTCACTAGAAAATGTTTATCTTTTTTTTCTACACTCTGTACATACTCGTACTTATTAACTTGTATGTTTTTTAACTTAACTACTTCTCTATAATAGACTAACGCTTGATTTCTCTTTGGCTTTCTTTCTTCGACAATGAAAGGTATATCGCCTATCGATAGTTTCTCACTTGTACTAAAAAAAGTTTGGTGAGTAGGATAATTATATATTGCTTCCACGATATTTCCTTTTTCTATAACTACGCAATTTAAACCAATTTCCTGAGCAGCGATTGCTGCTGCAAGTCCGCATGGTCCTCCACCAACAATGAGTACGTCTATGTTTTGATCCACACTTATAACTTCCTTCCTTAATTCTTCTAGTTATTTCCTTTTTGCTTTCCAAATAATGTGATGAGATGGCACTCTGATTTAGCCCCTAACCTTAGATGAATCCCTGTAGTACCAAAGCCATTACTTACAAGTTCCGCGCTTTTCTCTTTCACCCGAAACGTTCCTTTTTCATAAATTCCAATAGGGCCCAAACGAATTTGCCCGCCATGAAGATGTCCGGCCATTAACAAATGTGGTTTAGCCACTTTTTTGGCATTGTTGAAAAATGCTGGTGCATGGCATACAAATACAACTACTTCATTTTCTGATACTTCTTGAAAAGCATCATATATTCTAACCCTTCCACTAAAACCATCATTTATTCCAACTAAACGAATGACAGAATGGTTATTATGTATTGCCAGAGATGTATTATTTAAAATCATTACATCATTTTTTTCTAATATAGAGTTCAGATGCTCCTCACCTATTTCACGATCGTTGTTTCCATAAACGTAATAAACAGGTCCAAGTTTACTTAAATCAACTATATTATTTTCAGTTCTCTCCAGGGGTACACCTTTTTCAGTTAAATCCCCCCCAATCACTACTATATCTACCTCACCTACTAGAGAATGAATCAGTTTTTCGGGTATTTGTCTACGATGAATATCGGAGATGAAAAATATATTAAATTGCTCCCCATCTTTCATTTCCTCGATTTGTAATGAATGTTTTATAACATTTGTCTGAAACGCCAAAAATCTCATATAAAACATCAACGTTGCACTAAAAATGATGAAAAGTATAATGATATAAGTCAATTATATCCCCCTATCTAAACATAGAAAAGGACAGGGAATTCCCCTGTCCAGCGCCGTACAAATATTGTAGAGATTATTATCAATCTTTGTCGATGTGTAATACTCGAAATCCTGACTTTTCAAGGTCTGCAATAATTCGATCTACTTTTTGATCGTTATCAATTTTAAGTACGATTCTACGGGCTAGTTTATCCGTTTCATCAAAAGTAACTAATGAAATTACAGGTGTATGATATTTGTGTAGAATATCCGAAACCTTAAGTATCCGACCTTCGGATTCAACTGAGGCAAAAGTAATTCTAGTGCCTTTTCTATTCATACCAAAAGCGCTTTGGAACTGGTTAATTGTATCATATCGTGTCACAATTCCTAGAAACTTTCCTTCATCTAATACCGCGATAATTGGAAAGTCGTACAGTTTTACAAAAGTACTTTCAAATACATCTTCTAATTCTACGAATGTATCTTCTCTTGTAACAACGTCCATAACAGTCGTCTTCTTTAAAAATGTTTCTCGATCCAAGTCACTATAGTAAAAGGCCTTATATAAAAGATATTTATTAAACATACCTCTATATATACCATTATCGAGTATAGGAAGTGCATCAATTTCTTTTTCATCAAGCTGCTGCAAAGCTTCTAGCAGTGAAGTATTTGGTTGAACAGTCAAACATTTTTCTTTAGGGATCATCACACTTTTTACAAACATTTAAAGTACACCTCTTCCAAACGGGATATTCTTTATATATTCTTCAAAAGTAGAAAATATCCTTCTTTACAAGTTATTCTAAGGCAATATCAGTTTCTGTCCAGCTGAAATACTATTCGATGTTAATCCATTTGCAGCTTTTATTTTTTCAACTGCATTTGGATCCTTATAATAGTTTACTGCTATTCGATACAGTGTTTCATCTGCTTTTACAATATGCGTTCTTTGTTCGGTTTCAACTTTTTGTTCTTCTTCTTTTGGTTCTTCTTTTGGTTCTGTTTTCACTTCTGGTTTCACTTCAGGAGTTGCTTGTTCAATTGACTCCTCTTTTGGGGTTGAAGGTTCATTCTCATCTTCGGCTTCTTGCGAATTTTCTTCCACACTTTCTTCTTCCTCTTCCTGCTCCGTGCCATTTGAAATTGGTTTTGTTTCCACTTGAATGACACCTTGACTAGAAGCCTCTTCCACTTTATCTGGAGTGTAGAAAAAATGTACATATAGGAAAATGCACACAGGTATTAAGATAAAGATAAAAAACAAAGAAGGTAACAGAAGGTTTTTAGATTTTTTTTTAGGCTTTTTAGTATAGCTAGATCTTCTAGTTCTTCTTGATTCCGTCATATTATCTTCTAGGCCAATAGATTGTCTATGCTCATCAATCTTTTTTTGATAATCGTCTTGATTCATATTGTTCAAACTCCATTCATTCCTTCTTTACTAACTCTATTATGACGAATTTTGTTGAAAAAGTAAACTTCACAATGTTTTAAGGACGGAGCAACTCATTAATTCTATTGAACCAGTTTAGTTCTATTTCTTCTCCATTTTGCTTTTCACGTTTTGTAAGTAATAGCTGGAGATCAAGTGAACAATTTGAACAACAATTCATTGGCCTAGTAATCAGTTGTTCATCAAAAGAATATAAAATTTGTTCCCTTATACACCGTTCACTTTGGAATAAATTAAATAACTTATGAATTTCTAGCCATTTTCTCTGTTTTATGTCATGAAATAAAGCAATAGTCTCTTGTTCAGATAAGATTTCCTTCCAATAATTCAATATACGTAACGTAGTCTCCGAAAGAATAATCTGATTATCTTCTGATTGAAAAGCAGCATGAATATCCGTTTCATCCGGAAAATCCTTCATTGCAACATAAAAAGACTGTTCTACATCCGAATTAGTGTAAATAAGTGAAGCAATCGACTGATTTCCATCTCTTGCTGCTCTTCCCACTTCTTGCATATAACTAGCAATAGAAGTTGGGATATGATCATGTATAATTTGTCGAATATTGTTTTTATGAATACCCATACCAAATGCATTTGTTGCACAAATCCAATCTAAATCTCCATGCTGAAATTGTTGTTGGACTAATACACGATCATCTTGTTCCATTTTAGCATGATAAAATGCAACTTTTACTCCTCTTTCCTCTAATTCACTAGCATAAAATTCTGCTTTTTTACGAGATTGAGTATATAAAATTCCTGGACCATTAGTAGAGGTTATACGACCTACAATCCAAGCTTCTTTCTCCTTATGATCATCTACTTTTTGTACTTCATAAGCAATTGTAGGTCGATCTAATGAATGAATATACTCAAATGGATCTTTCATATGTAAGGTCCCTTTTATATCTTTAACTACTTTTTTGGTGGCAGTTGCTGTTAAAGCAAGTACATTCGCTTTTGGAAATGCATCTAACCATTTCGAGATTCTCAAATAATCAGGACGAAAATCATACCCCCACTGTGAAATACAATGTGCTTCATCTGCTACTATATATGCTATGGAAATAGCGGATAAGGCATTATTAAAACGTTTATTTTGAAGCATTTCTGGTGAAGTAAAGATAAACTTATAGGAAGCCAAATTTCTCATAACCATTTCTTTTTGTTCGTAAGTTAGAAAAGAGTTTATTGCAACTACTCTTTTTTCACCGATTATCTTTAATTGTTCTACTTGATCTTGCATTAACGATACTAATGGAGAAACAATTACAACAGTACCCTTTATAAAATAAGCGGGCAATTGATATAATAATGATTTTCCCATACCAGTAGGCAGTATTGCGACTACATCTTTTCCTTCGATGACCTGTTCAATTATTTCTTTTTGTCCTTCTCGAAAAGAACTATATCCAAATTTCTGATGAAGAATTTCTGTCAGCTTATCCATTAGCCCCTTCTCCTTTTGCAAGTGCAATTCTAATTTGAAAAAAGCTTAAATGAGGAACATGCTCGCGAATAGCTTTTAACTTTTTAGTTTGTAAACTATTAGAAATCTTCAACACTTTATCAACTTGTTCATTGGATATATAAGAGTAAATAGGAAAGTTTCGTATAGCTGATACGATTTCAATAATATGATCTTCAATCGTATTAAATTTTAAAAAGCGTATTGCAGCTATATCCTCCAGGGTATGGCCTTTTTGAATTAATTGATACGTCTTCATTGCAGATTCAGTCAAAGGAGTTTGAACCTCTACATTTTTTGTGAGAGGTAATAAGTCTGGAAACTTTTCATTATGGATAATCGATAGTGCAATATGTAAACTCTCAATGAATAACAGTTTTATATCCAAAAGTGGTCGATTGTAATACCGAGCTAATTGCTCCCATGTCAACCCACTCCTTCCATAACCACTTAGACGATAGACAAATATTTCTCTATGAATATTCTCAAATTTTGTGTTCTCAAGTAGCTGCAGAAATTGTTGCCTAAAGTTTGTATAAAATTCTGCACTTTTATAATCCCTGCTAAATAGATATTCTTTAACAAAATGATGTATATCTGGATTCTTTTGATTTGGAACATAACGGTGCACATTGGCTTCAAAATGAGATAACGTTTGAATAACCAAAGCAATTCTGCTCCAAAACATATGCTCATTTCCTCTATATAACCATCCATTAAATTGAGGGTCTCTCATTGAATTCATGTGCATTGTGCCTTTTTCTGTAAGATTAATTATCGACTCGTCTTCTTCAATATACCCCTCTTTTAAAAGTGTCAAAATTTCGCCATTATATTCATCTAGTGATAATTTAGGATACAGTGAAAAAAAAGGATGAAGTTTAAAATAAGTAACATCCTGTATCGTCTGGCCAGATTTTTTGCCTTTTAATAAGTAAAATGGAGCTGTAGAAGACCGTTCTCCATGAAACTTATGTATGATTAATAATAATAATTGATGAAAGTACACTGTAAATACCTCACGTTTTTTAATGTATTTTTGTTGAAATGTCACGTAAACAGCTTTAGAATGAATAAGATAGCTATTCCGTGTAAGCAGATATAAAGGAGAGAATATATTTATGGCTAAATATACAATTGTAGATAAAGATACATGTATCGCTTGTGGCGCATGTGGCGCAGCAGCACCTGATATATACGATTACGATGATGAAGGCATTGCATACGTTATTCTAGATGATAACATGGGGACAGTAGAAGTTCCAGACGAACTACTAGAAGATATGGAAGATGCTTTTGAAGGATGCCCTACAGATTCAATTAAAGTGGCAGATGAGTCATTTGAAGGCGATGCTTTGAAATTTGAATAGATGAACAATACAAACTGCCTAGATTTTTCAGGCAGTTTTTTTATAAGAAAAACATTTTAAAAGGCTTATCTAAAAGAAGCATTTTCTAAATAATAGAGGAATGTCCTTTCAGACTGGTAGACAAACTCGAATTTATTTTTATATATAATATACAATTTTCCCAAAGTTTTCCACAAAATGTAGAGAACTTAGATTGCCTTACATTTGACGAGGCGCACTTAGCCTTCCTTACGCAGAGGGCACTGAAAAAGTCTATAGAATTTGACTTTACTAAATAATGTCGTCCGATAAATAAAAAAATCGTTGAAACGGCTCCCTTTCCGCGGGCGTTGCCTTAGCCTCCTAGGCCAACACGATGTTGGTCATGCAATCGTTGCCGCAGGATGCGGCGAACTTAGATTGCCTTCCCCTCAACTGCGGGGTCTTCGGCTAACGCTTTTCCCGCAGGAGTGTCGCCTTTTTCAACGATTTTTCTTTATATACTGATTGAAAAAATTTAAGTGATTAATACTTGCTCTATTAATGGCATGATGGATTTCTAATTGGAACGCGGATAATAGTTGATTGAAGTAAAAGGCGGCGACT
Source organism: Bacillus sp. Cr_A10 (assembly GCF_029222665.1). Classification (NCBI taxonomy): domain Bacteria; kingdom Bacillati; phylum Bacillota; class Bacilli; order Caryophanales; family Bacillaceae; genus Bacillus; species Bacillus sp. Cr_A10. Next base: position 243,891 of record NZ_JARHXR010000008.1, on the reverse strand, counting down.
CTAGCCGGAAAAGCATGAGGTGAAGACCCTGGACTGAGCGGAGCGAGGGAAGCGACTGAAGCCATGCCGGCGGAACGCGTCCGCCTGGAACGGAAATTAATGTGGCCAACATAAAAATCGAGTATGTGAACAACTTGTCGTTCACATACTTCAGTGAGGACTTTCTCAGTGCCCTTGCTCGACTCCTGTAGTGTCGCCTTTCTCGCTTTCTCGAAGGATTCGAGCGGACGTTTCCCAAACCTACAATAAAATACCTTATTATTTTTTATATACCCAGGAAGAATAATCCTGAGTTAATAGAAAAGCATGACAAAAAATCAAAATAATGAACGAGACCAATTAGCAAACTTCCTTTTGTCTAAAACCAGAAAGGACGTTTCTCTAAGATAGAGAAACGTCCTTTAATTAATTTACATCAGGAACACTAAACGAATTTGTTACTCGGTCGAGCAATGGTTTCATTCGCTTAAATAAAACAATCATAACGATTGTAACTAATAGTCCTTTTATCAAATTGAACGGTAGGATACCGAAAATAATAGAATTGAACAAAGCTGTACCAGTCTCCATAGGGAAGTTTAAGAAGTACGTATACATTGGTAAAAATACAAAGTAATTTAAAACACTCATGCCTATTGCCATGGAAATCGTTCCAGAAGCTAAACCGTACATGATCCCTTTAGATGATGATGCTTTGCGATAAATTAAATAAACAGGTGCTATAAATAGAATACTAGTTACAAAATTCGCCATATGTCCTACTGGTACACCAGTTGGACTTCCAGCAAACAACCAATCTAATACGTTTTTCAAAAACGCTACGACAATACCTGCAATTGGCCCCATCGTAATAGCCGCAATTAGTGCTGGAATATCACTAAAATCCACTTTTAAATAAGCTGGTAGTACCGGTAACGGAAATGCAAGTAGCATCAATACAAAGGAAATACTACTCAACATTGCGATAGCAATAAGCTTTCGCGTCTTACTTTTTGTCATTATTCCTCTCTCCTTTTGCGATTCACTCCACAAGAAGAAAGGTTCAGTACGAAATTGTAACTCAAAAATCCCTTAAGCTATTAAAGAGCTCAAGGGAGAAACAAGGCACACTTAAAAAAAGCGTATCCGTATTAGAGTATACGAAAAACGACTGTACCTTCACCTTCTCCCATCCAGACTATACTGTCGGCTTTGGAATCTAACCAAATCCTGCCAATTACGGCTCGCGGGCTCAAGAAATAAATCTTCTAATACCGCCGATCGGGAATTTCACCCTGCCCCGAAGATGAATCAATATTTTATTATTCTTCAAGAATAATATCTTGAATTAATAATATATTAACAAAAACACAACCTTTATGCAATATAATTGCTTCAAAATTTTATGATATAAAAAATGCCAGGCTTTGAATAAATCAAAGCTTGGCATTCCAAATTCTTATTGGACGCTCATTATAAAACCATTTGGTCCAAGTGGAGTAGGAAGGGTATTTTCGAAATTAAATATTTCCCACTGCTCCTGTACTACATTTTCTAATTTCACTTCAGTTCCAAAGCTTGCTGCGGTCAATGCGAATGCTTCAATTAATCTTGTAGCCTCATTTGGCTCCATCGATTCTAAATCCAATGGTTCGTTAAATTTGATAACAGCTATTCCTTCTCGATCTTCATATGAGTAAGTAATATTCGATGGGATTACAGAAGTGTATATGTCGTTATCTACGTTTTTCATTTCAATAAATGCTTCAGCAATCGTTTCATAAGAAGCTGAAAAGTTAGGAGTTAAATATATATTTCCATTTTGGGCACGGTAATTATAGTAATTATGTTGACCTTTCGACCCTTCTAATTTACTCGGCTCAGCTAATATGCCTACTTGATCCCATTCAAGTGGAGAGCCGTCCTCATTTAAAAGAGCGATTGAATCAAAATCCGTAAAAATTTCATTTAGAGAGCTCCAATACGGTACCGATGTTCCAGACGCTGTGTCATAACCATGTGCAGTAGGGAGATAATGCTTTAGTAATTGATTATCCGCAACAAAATACCCTTTATAAGGATGATACTCTGTAAATCCGAGCGACTCTTCATTAATCAAACTTGCATAACGTTCATACAACTGTAAACTATTTGGTTTCATATCTGGAAAATCGGCTTCCACTTGCTCTTTTGGAATAATAATTGTGACAGGTACAGTTAATGCATTTTCATTGAATGAAAAATGAAACACAGTACCTCCATTTAAATCACCTTCATAGACAGCATATCTTTTATCTATTGGTTTTAATTCTATATACGATTCCATTATACTTGTCATTTTTGACATATCGTCCGATGATTCAGTTTTACTTTCTTCACTTGTTATAGCAGCATTCTCAGTAACATCCATGGACTGCGTACTTTCTTCTTCACTGCTCTTCTGTTCCATTTTTTCGCTAGTGCTATACTGCTTCATTGAATTGTCATTATTCAAATAGGAAGAAACTAAAAAAGTGAGAAGAAATATGGAAGCAATTGAAATAACTAAAGGTAACCATTTGGATTGAATCCTACGTGAAGAGTATTTAGTTGATTCTTTTTCGTGACCTAATACCTCTTGTTTTACCCGATTATACACATCTTCTTTGGAACGATGATCTGTAAACTTGGGCATTTGGTTCAGTAATTCATCTAGTGCTTCATCATCTTTTTTCCAATCACTCATGATGAACCTTACCCTCCTTCTTTGTTTCAGATAATCGTTCACGCAATGACTTTATAGCTCGGTGTTGTGTTGTTTTCACTTTTCCTTCTGACCAGTTAAGTATTTGTGCTGTTTCAGCAATGGATAGCTGCTGAAAATAACGCATTATGATAACCATTTTTTGATCGCCAGTGCAATCATCTAGAGCAGTTAATAGAGATTTCATTTCGTCATTCAATTGAACTAAATCCTCTGGAAGCATATCTGACGATGCAAGTTGCATCGTTTCCCAATTAAAGGATTCGAACAACCTTTTTTTTCTCACTGATTGCTTTCTAAAATGGTCGATTGCTACATTTTTAGCAATAGAAAATAGCCATGTCTTCTCAGAACTTTTCCCCTCGAATCGGCTATAAGCCCTTAAAACGCGAACATACACTTCTTGGACCAAGTCTTCCGCAGTCTGTCTATTTTTAACCAAATAGATCAGAAACTGAAAAACGTCTTGATGATAATTATCATACAAGCGGTGGAAAACGGAGTCATTCATAAGCTCCCCCCGTTCTTACAATTAGTCGTTCATGAACTGTTTTTGTTTCAATTAGTTAGAGGTAATCGGATAATGAATTTAGTACCAACACCTAGTTCACTTTCCACAGATAAATTACCATCATGACGTTCTATTATATTTTTAGCAATTGCTAAACCAAGACCTGTTCCACTCTTTCCTCTCGTTCTTGCTTTATCCCCTTTATAAAAACGTTCGAAAACATAAGGAAGGTCTTCACTCGGTATGCCATAACCTGTGTCTTCCACTTCCATCACAAATTGATGGTCGATTTTCGAAATTCTAACTGTGACAGATCCTTTTTCCGTATGACGCAGAGCATTGTCAATTAAATTTGTCAGCACTTGTTCCATACGATCTTCATCGATTTCTAGCGTCATAGGCTCAAGTAAGTTTTGTTCAAAATTTAAACGAAGATTTTTTTCTTTCGCTATTTGATCAAACTTTTGAGTAATTCGTTCAATTGTAGGTATTACCAATACTTCCTCTTTAAAAATACTTAAGTAGCCTGATTCTAAACGTGCTAAATCTAATAATTCTGTTACAAGTCTTCCCATTCGTTTAGATTCATCATAAATGATTCGAATCATCTCTTTACGGTCTTCCTCCGTCGTCACAACATCATCAATAATCGCTTCACTATATCCTTGTAGCATCGAAATTGGGGTTCTGAGTTCGTGTGAGACATTGGCAATAAAGTCAGAACGCATTTTATCCAACTGGTGTTGTTCTGTCATATCTCTCAGAACTACAACTGCTCCCCTAACCATCTCTTTACTGTAAAGAAGACTTATAGAAACGGAGAAATAGGAACCTTTAATTTCTAATTCTTCATCTATCTCCTCTTCATTATGGAAAACATGATCCAGTAAATGGTATAGTTCTGCAGGCAAATGAGAATTATCAGCTACTTCATTATTCATATGCCATTTTTGCATTAAAAGCTCCGCTTGTGGATTACTTACTTGCACGTTGAAATCTTTATTAAAGGTAATCACTGCATCTGTCATGGAAGTTAATATGTTTGATAGCTGTTCTTTTTCTTGATTAATCACTTCCACATGATGCTTTAATTGACTTCCCATTCGATTGAATGCGGTTGCCAGTCCTCCTATTTCATCCTTTTGATGATAGGAAACTTTTGCTTCAAAATTCCCTTTTGCTAGTTCTGAAGCTGCTTCTCGCATAGAGCGGAGAGGAGATGTGATTCTAGAAGTTAAGAAAAACGAAAACATGGTAGTTAACAATAACGCAATAAATCCTGATAAAAAGACAATGTTCGTTGTCTGGTTGGACGTTTTGTTTACCACGTCTAAACTTTGGTATATAAATACACCGCCATGTATTTCATTATTTGACTCCAAAGGAGATGCTAATATAATATATGATTCCATCTTATTCTCTTCTGTCATGGACGGCATTAACATTTTTTTAATAATTGTATCGTTAGATGTATAAACTTTTGTAAGTTCTTTATCTTTAAGTATTTTATCTCTAATAACATCTTTCTTTAAACCATCGTGAACAGACAAAGACACGGAATTTGAATCTCTAACAATTAAGGCACTTGTTTCTGTACCAAGTATATCTTCAATAATTTGAAAGGAATCTTCCACCTGGTTGTACTCTTCCACTATTTTCCCTATAGTTGCTGCCTCTTGTCTTAAAGATTCTTCCGCTTGCTCTGTATGGAAATCTGTTAAGAATTCTAGCATTAAAACGGTTACAATAAACAACACAAATAAGACGAGAAGCAATATGGTTCCCCATAGCTTCCCGACAACACTATTCCAAATTCTATTCATTGACAACCTCAAATTTGTAACCTACACCCCAAACAGTTACGATCATTTTAGCTGCCTTTTCAGATACTCTATTTAACTTCTCACGTAACCGTTTTACATGGGTATCGACTGTTCTCAAATCTCCAAAGAAATCATAATGCCAGACTTCTTTTAACAACTGTTCTCGATCAAACACTTTGTCTGGTGCTTTTGCTAAAAAGTAAAGTAACTCATATTCCTTTGGAGTTAAGCTTACTTCAACACCATCTGCAGTAACACGATGTGCATCATGATCAATAGTTAAATGAGGAAATACTACAATATCTTTTGAAGCAGAAGCTCCTTGAATAGGTGACAATACAGCAGAGCGTTTTAAAATAGCTTTAATGCGCAAGACTACTTCCCTTGGACTAAATGGTTTTACTATGTAGTCATCAGCACCAAGTTCAAATCCCTCGACTCTGTTTGCTTCTTCGCCTTTAGCAGTTAACAATATGACCGGTGTTTCCTTATGTCCTCTTAATTCAGTAATTACTTCAATACCGTCTTTCTCAGGCATCATAATATCTAATAATATACAATTATAATCATTCTCTAAGGCAAGTTGTAATGCAATTTCTCCATTTTCTGCTTCTTCAACTTCGTAACCTTCACGTTCTAAATACATTTTTAACAATCGACGGATACGTTCCTCATCGTCTACTACTAAAAGCTTAATCATTTCAGACATAATATCATACCCTTCTATCAACTTCTAATATATATTGTACAATTAGTCGTACTAAATTGAAAGAAAAGCTCCTATCTCTTTAAGAGACAAGAGCTTTTTCGTTTATTTATAGAATAGAATATTAAACTCTATCGCTACTTGTACAGACTTCATACACTATTCCCCGAGAGTTATATAAGCACATAAGCAATTCTATTAAGCGTAAGAGTGTAAGCCAGCAATAATTAAGTTTACTGCTATTAAATTGAACATAATAATTATAAAACCAATTAAAGCTAGCCAAGCAGATTTTTCACCATGCCAACCTTTAGTTAGACGTAAGTGAAGGAACACTGCGTAGAACAACCAAGTAATAAGCGCCCAAACCTCTTTTGGATCCCAGCCCCAGAATCTAGACCATGCCTCATGTGCCCAAATCATTGCAAAAATTAGTGCTCCTAAAGTGAACACAGGGAAACCAATAAGAACTGAACGATACCCAATTTCATCCATATATTGAGAGTTAGCTTTTTTAGCAAATGGTTGCAGCACAGCTGCTATAGGTTTGCGTAAAATTAAACGCAGTATTACATATAATATTGTTCCAAAAATAACAGACCATGTAACAATCGTAAGTTTTTTAGCATTTACTAATGGCGGCATTTCCACCAGTGGTTCCATTGCATTTTCTGTGATGGCTTCTGATTTATTCATTCCAAAAATAGCTGGCATGTTATATTCCATTTCAGCTGCATTACCTTCTTTATTTACATAACTATATTCAGCCTTATAGTCTGCAATTGTAAATGCAGTCGTAGAAATGACAAAACCAAGAACTAAAACAACCAAATACATAACTGCCTCTATCCAAAAGCTCTGTTTTGATTTTTTTGTCAGATCAATATTTTTTAGAAGCCAAATTAATCCTGCAACGGCACTAATGGCTAAAATGGATTCACCAAGTGCCGCAGTAATTACATGGACAGTCAACCAGTAACTTTTAAGAGCCGGGATTAACGGGGTAATATCTCTTGGGAACATACTTGCATATGCAATGATTAATACGGCAATTGGTAATGCAAAAAGCCCAAGAGAAGGTACTCTATAAATAAAGTAAATTAAAATAAATGCCCCTACAACCATCATCCCAAACGCAGTTGTAAACTCAAATAAATTACTAACCGGAGCATGTCCAGCTGCAATCCATCTTGTAAAAAAGTAACCAAGATTGGATATAAAACCAATAATAGTAACTGTAATCGCTAATTTTCCCCAGCGATCAAATGATTTTGAAGTAGTATTCTCCGAGCTAGAACCTTTTACTGCTCCCCCGAATAAAAAAGTTGCAACTAAATAAGCAATAAATGCTATTAATAATAAAGTACTACTAAGTGATACCAAATCCATAAAACTAGACTCCTTTCTCTTTTTCCGCTTTAGCGTCTAAATCTTGTTGGTCTTCATAAGGTGGAAGAATCGCAACTTTTGAAACTGCATCTAAGTCTTTTTGAATACTTAACCAGTTTTTGTTTGTATGTGCTGCAATTACAACTTGCCCATCTTCTAATTGCTGCAACCATATACGACGATGATTCCAGTATGAACCTTGGGCTACCCCAATCATGAAGATCAGTCCGCCAAGTCCGAGTAAAGGAAGCGTTAAATCTTTGCGAATAGTTAAACCAGAAACATCTCTTGTCTCAACGCTTTGGAATGCAATCTTATGCTGATTTTCGCCAAGTGGCTCTAATGTTTCTTTGATCATTACAAAGCTTGTTTCTCCTTTTGGAAATTCCGGACTATACATTTTCACCAAAAATGCAGGATTATTAGGAAGCGGCGATTGTGATTGTGGAACTCCATCTTCAAAACCAGTGAAATCCGCGTAATAATCCATAATTTCCACTTTGTAGCCATCTTTTAACTGATATTCTGCTTGGGGATTAGCCAAATCAATTGTAAATTCCCCGAAAGACTCCTTAGAAGCTTTGTCTTGTAATTGGAATGTCATAGATTTTAATTCATCTAAACGGAAATCCATTTGGAAGACAGAGAAGTTATCAAATTTAAGCGGTTGATTCACTTGAATTGATTCTTCTTTAATAGGTTTTAAATCATCAGGTTTTCCTGCAATTGCATCATCTGCACCTTTATATAACACAACATCTGATTGATAATTTTTAGCAATTGTTCCAACTCGGTCAATTGCTTCACCAAACACTTCTTCCGACTCTTCCTTTGAATACGTTTCATAAATAAAATCTTTGCTTTCCAAGAAGTATCCATTTGTCTTTGGTATGTAAAGTGTTTCTCCTTCTCTTAGCCACATTGTTTCATCCACATAAAATCCCGGTATAGCTCTCAACATAACTCCAAATAAGAAGATAATTAGACCAAGATGATTCACATATGGGCCCCAACGAGAAAAACGACCTTTTTCTGCTAAGATTGCATTTCCTTCTCGTTTTACTTTATAGCGCATTGTATTCAGTTTTTCTTCTGCTTTATTTAAAGAATCTAATGGCTCTTCCACATTGCCAATTCCATAAATACGCTGACGACTTAAAAAACTGATATGTCTTTTCGTTTTTTGTTTCTTAAGAGATTTATAAAGTGGAATTACACGGTCTAAACTTGCAATAACTAATGAAATCCCTAACATACCAACTAATGTTTGGAACCACCATGAGCTATATAAGTCTGATAATCCCAATTCATAATAAACTTTCCCGAAAGTACCATATACTCTCTCATAATACGCGGCAATATCTGCTTCCGATACCGCAGGTACATAGAACACTTGTGGTAATATTGTCCCTATCGCAGCCGCCACTAAAATAGCAACAATTATCCACATACCGACTTTCACACTAGAAAAGAAATTCCAAATCTTGTCAATAATTGTTTTGTTATATGTTTGAGACCTTCTAGCAGATCCTTCATAACGCATGTCTACTAGTTTTTTTTCTTTTATTTCTTGTGATAAAGGACGACCACAGCTTTCACATAACTCTGTACCAGCTGGGTTTACGTTACCGCATGTACAAACTATTTTGTCCATTTATACGAACTCCTTTAGGAAGGTTTAACCTGTTCCATAAAATTAGCAATGTCTTGCTCTGTCATTTCACCTTTTATAATTTTCTCAATACGACCTTCTGGATTAATTAAAAAAGTAGTTGGCAGGGGATCGATATTATATAGTTCCATTACACTTTTATTCCGATCAATTGCAATAGGAAAAGTTAAACCATATCGATTAACAAAGCTATTTACTTTTAAATCAGATTCCCCAATATTAATTGCCAGTGTTTGAACACCCTGATCCTTATACTCATTGTACTGGTTGTCCATTGCTGGCATCTCTGTTGCGCAAGGTTTACACCACGTACCCCAAAAATTTAAGAAAATACCTTCACCTTGATAATCAGAAAGTTTATGCTCGTTACCATTCATATCTACTAACATAAAATCTGGTGCTTTATCACCTACTTGAAGGACGGCGTTTTTTTCTTTGTTTAAGTTGGAGTAAACAGTAAACACAATTGCAAATGTAAGCACTACCAAAATAACAGTTCTTATATAAAAACGCTGTTTTTTAGTTTGAGCCATTTCATTTTCCTCCATTTCCAAACATAACCGACACTATTATACCAAAATAAATACACACAAAAATTAAGACTTATGACTGCTTTGTGAACAAAAAAACCTTTATTTCCCTACCTTACCTGTTTCAGCTAGAACTCTTAATTGTTTGACCTCATGAGTAGTAAGCTCTCTCCATTCTCCCGCATTTAAACCATGCAGTGTTAAAAAACCAAACTGCTCACGCTTTAATTTTTGCACAGGGAAACCGATTGCATCAAACATACGACGAACTTGTCTATTCTTACCTTCATGAATTGTAATTTCTACAATAGCTTTATTTGTCTTTCTTTCAGAAGACAATAGTTTTACCCGAGCAGGAGCAGTTTTTCCATCCTCTAAAACAATTCCACGTTCTAGGGGACGTAATTGTTCTTTTAATGGAATACCTTTTACCCGCGCTACATACGTTTTATCTACTTTGAATTTAGGATGCGTTAAAGCATAAGAAAAGTCTCCGTCATTTGTAAGTAATAATAAACCTGAAGTTTCGTAGTCTAATCTTCCTACAGGATATAGACGCTCCGTAACATGAGGTAAGAGATCGGTCACAGTTTTTCTACCCTTATCATCCGATACAGCTGATATAACCCCTCTAGGCTTATAGAGTAAATAGTAAACTTTTTGCTCTTTTTCTAATTTAACTCCTTCTACTTCCACTGTATCCGAATCCGATACTTTTATTCCGAGTTCCGTGACTACTTTACCGTTTACTTTAACTTTTCCTTGTAGGATCAGTTCTTCTGATTTTCTTCTTGATGCTACCCCTGCATGAGCAAGTACTTTTTGTAATCTTTCCAATTAATTCACCTCGTCCATTCTTTCCACTAACATGAGTGAATTATGTCATACTTTCAGCCAAATTAAAAGAAGACAGTCTTTTTAGAAAAACTGTCCCCTCCGATTGTTTATTTTATTTTATCTACTTTAAATCGTAAAGCAAGTTCATTATTAATGTAGACATTCCACATATATGGATTGGAATCTTTTTTCCTTGGTATATGTAAAACATTTTGGAGTTGCTCTTTTTCATCTTTGTTTAATAGTAATATATAGTCTTTTTTAACCTTGATTACTTCTTTATTAAAAATTTTATATTTACCTTTTTCCACTACTTTAACGTTTTCATATTTTGCGAAAATATTATCAGCTAATGCAGTATGTGTCTTCCAATCATTTGAGTTATTCAATGTCACAACGATTATTTCTTTCGAACCATCTTTAAAATAAGTAACAAGCGTTCTGCCTGCTCTTTTTGTAAAACCAGTTTTACCAGCAATAGCTTGATCTGAATAATGGAGAAGTTTATGTTTGTTTTTCCAAATCACATTTCTCTCTTTTGGTCGAAACGTTTTGGCGGAAGCTATTTTCTCAAAATCTTCATCTTTAAGGGCAAGTCGAAGCATATTAGCCATATCTATTGCAGAAGAATAATGATCATCATGATGAAGTCCTGACGGATTAGTAAAATGTGAATTTTCTAGTCCTGCAAGTTGCATTTTCTCATTCATCATTTTGACAAATCCTTCAACCGACCCCCCTGCATGTTCAGCAAGTGCATAGGCAGCATCGTTACCCGATTGTAAAAGAAGACCATAAAGAAGAGATTCTACAGTCCATACTTCACCAGCTTGTAAATATAAAGAAGATCCTTCTTGCGAGGCTGCTTGTGTTGAAATCGTAATTTCTTCATCTAAATCAGAAGCATCAAGAACTGTTAAAGCTGTCCAAATTTTTGTTAGACTAGCAATCGGTAGCTCTGCATGAGCATTGCTTCCCTCTAGTAATCTACCAGAGTTAACATCAATGGCTACGTAAGAGGAAGAAGCCTCTACACCAGTTGTTTGCCAAAATAGCAAGAACATCAAGATAAGCAGTGTTTTTTTGAAAATATTATTTACTCCTCTTTAATTTATTCCTGATTTACAAATGCTTCCTGGAACTTCGTCATAAACAAGTCAGTGTCTTCCATATCATCCACTGCAATTTCATCCGGAAGTGGTGGAAGTGCTGAAATATTCTTTAATCCAAAATATTGAAGGAATTCGTTTGTAGTACCATATAAAATGGCTCTACCAGTGCCTTCTGCTCGACCAACTTCTTGAATAAGACCTTTAGCAGATAAAGTATAAATTGGTCGTTCTGATTTCACTCCACGAATGTCCTCTATCTCAACCCTCGTGATTGGTTGCTTATACGCAATAATAGCTAGTACTTCTAAGGATGCTTGAGAAAGAGACTGAGTAGTGGGATTCTCAACCAATTTTTGTATGCTTTGTACATTTTCAAGCTTAGTTACTAATTGATATGTACCTGCTAACTGTTTAATGATGATACCTCTTTCTTCCTTACTCTCGTAATCTACTATCATTTTTTCTATAGTTTCTGTAATCTGTTGTTCTGTCGTTTCAGTCAAAAATGCTAGTTGTTTTATTGTTAAACCATCATCTCCACTTACAAACAACAAGCTTTCAATTTTACTCATCAATTTCATCGTCGAATTCACTTTCAAAATCTTCCTTTCGCAATAGAACAAATAATTCCTCAAAATTGCTTTTTTGTTCTACTTGAACAATCTGCCGCTTCATTAACTCTAGTAAGGATAAAAAAGTTGTTACAATTGTCGTTTTATCCCTAGTAGGAAAAAGATTATAAAATGATATTTTTCCCCCACTTTTCTTTAAAGTGGATATAACATTTTTCATCTGATCTTTTATCGAAATTTCTTGTTTACTTATTCGAGTATGAAGTGGAGCATTCAATTGTTTCCTTCTAAGCATTTTTTGGAAGGCACCCAACATATCATACACATTTACATCAAGTTCAAATAATGCTAACTGCTTACTATCCTGAAAACCACTTAAATCAGCAGGAGGTCTTGTATAAAAGAGACTAGAAGATTCCTCCATCTCTTGTAGATTACTTGCCGCTTCTTTGTATTTCTTATATTCTATTAACTTTAAAACTAATTCATCCCTTGGGTCATCTAACGAAAGATCAAAATCATCATCCATTTCGTCATCTTGATGTATAGGGAGTAACATTTTACTTTTAATGGATAATAAAGTAGCTGCCATCACTAAATACTCGCTAGCTTCATTTAACTCGAGCACCCGCATAGCATGTATATGCTCCATATATTGTGATGTGATCTCCGCCATTTTAATATCATATATATCTATTTCCAAACGATTTATTAAATGTAATAATAAATCCAGAGGCCCTTCAAACGCCTCCGTTTTAACTTCATAAGACATAAAACTCCACCTATTATCGGTTTTTAACATCATTATAGAGGAAAGGTGATACTATTGCATCCTACATTCCATCCTAATTTCGTACAATTTATAAAAGAATTTAATGTGACACACGATTATTTTGAATGTCACGAGGTATTAGAAGATTATTGGAAAGAGGTTGCCCCAAAACAAAAAAGTCATCCTTTAACCGCGTTAATATTAATGTCTACAAGTATGTATCATTGGCGTAGGGGAAATAATCCAGGAGCTCTAAAAACCATGCAAACGAGTATAAAACGGTTAATAGAAACTAGTGGCTCACCTTTTTATGAAACCATTGATTATAGTAATCTAATACAGGACACTGCAAGTTCATTAATACATATGCAAGAAAACGAACCATTTCAGCCTTTTCTTGTTTCTATTAAAGATCCGTATTTAAACTCATTAGTAGAAAATTACAATATCGAAACTAGTTATGATAAAAATTTTCTTATTCATAAGCATATGCTAAGAGATCGTTCAGAAATACTTGCAGAGAGAGAAAAAAGCAAAAAAAGAAGAAATGACATTTTATAATGTCATTCTTCTTTCTTAACAGAACTTTAATCGGAATACATTAAGAATCTAAACCTCTTCATCTTCTGTCTTACATTTTTCGTAGAAAGCTTTAATATCCTCTGATGGTTGAATAGATGTTGTATGTAAAATAGATGGCAAATTCTGTATCATATCTTTTCCTATACCTTCTCCTCGATGAGAAGGATTGACTGAAATATGTTGAATGATTCCATCTGTACCATTCATTCTAACACCAATTAGCCCTACTAGATCTTCATCTTTTTTCCAAAGAAACAAATGCCAATCGGGATCGGTTTCATATAGATGAATTGTTTCCAATAGTTTTTTCACGTCTTTCTCGTGAGGCATAAAGGAAAGTAGTCCCATTGATATTTTTTCAAATGTTTTTTTATAACGTAGCAACATAGTTAAGACCCTCTTTTAATTTCTTTAAAAGAATATTTTTACGTGACAATTTTTTCAATTACAAATTACTATTAGGAGCTATAAAGAACCAGTATATTAAACCCCAAATAATTCCAGCTAAAAGTAAAATAAGAAACAGAATAATGTTTTGTTTTTTCATCTTGTTTCACTCCTTTTCTAATGATAAAGGAAGGTCAAGATGGACAATATCTTCCAGCGTTTCTCTTCTTACCGCTAATTGATGTTTGCCATTTTCCACAAAAACGACTGCAGGTCTTACTAAACGATTGTAATTGCTAGCCATCGAATAGCCATATGCTCCTGTGCAAAACATTGCTAAAATATCCCCTGGCTCCGCTGTAGGTAATGAAATTTGTTCAATTAATTTATCACCTGATTCACAACATTTACCAGCGATTGTATAGTTTTCAACATTTTTTTCACCCATTTTATTTGCAATAACTGCATCATAAAGTGCTCCATACAATGCTGGTCGAATATTATCGGACATACCACCATCAACTGCTAAATACTTCCGTACATCTGGTACTTCTTTTTCAGAACCTATTGTATACAGAGAACTACCTGCATCTCCAACTAGTGATCTGCCTGGTTCAATCCAAATTTCTGGCATTGCCAAGTTAACTTCTTCCACTAAATCTTTAACAACCTTTATCATTTCTCTCACATAAACAGACGGCTCAAGAGGAGAGTCTTCTTCCGTATATTTAATACCGAAGCCCCCACCTAAGTTTAATACAGTACACAGGAATCCATAATTATTATACCATTCAATCATTTTTTTGATTAATTTTTCGGCTGCAACTTTAAATCCGATTGTTTCGAAAATTTGAGATCCAATATGGCAATGCAATCCAAGTAATTGAATATAATCATGTTGATAAACTTCTTGGAACGCTTTGTCAGCTTGTCCATTTAACAAATCGAATCCGAACTTGGAATCTTGTTGCCCTGTTGTAATATAGTCATGTGTATGTGCTTCTACGCCAGGAGTAACACGCAATAGAATATTTACTTTTTGATTGTGTTCTTTAGTTAACGTATCCAATAATTCTAATTCATAGAAATTATCTACCACGATACAACCTATTTTATGCTCAAGCGCCAACAATAATTCTTCTTTGCTTTTATTGTTCCCATGAAAGTGTATACGTTCAACTGGAAATCCAGCTTTTAAAGCGGTGAATAACTCTCCTGCCGAAACGACATCAAGAGATAAATTTTCTTGCTTCATTACTTGATACATTGCGACACTTGAAAATGCTTTACTTGCATAGGCAACTTGGGCTTGTACATTTTGTTCTTTAAACGTGTTATTAAATCCACGTGCACGCTCTCTAATTAGCGACAAGTCATATACAAATAGTGGTGTCCCATAAGTTTTAGCTAATTCTGTACTGTCGATTCCACCAATTAATAAGTGTCCTTTTTCATTTACAGCATGCTTTGATACCATCACCATGTCTCCCGCCTCTTTTCCTCTATTTCTATATGAACTTTACCACAGAAAATGAGGCAAATGCAATGTTATTCATGACCTTTTGCGAACAGGCGCTCGTGTAATAAAAGGTCTTTTTGCATCTGCAGGCATAGGAAATCTTATAAAAATACGTAAAAAAGCCTTAGGAAAGAAAGGAACAACTGGCCATAAATAGGGAACATTCAATGGTTTCACCGAGCACACATACCAAAACAAAATTACAAGAGCGATGAAAAACCCGTTTACGCCAAATATTGCAGTACTCAACAAAATAAACAATCTGAAAATTTTTGTCGTTATACTTAACTCATAAGATGGAATAGCAAATGTAAAAATTGCAGTGATAGCTGTATACAAAATTACTTCTGGAATAAACAAACCTACATCAACAGCCATTTGCCCGATTACCAATGCTGCAATAATTCCCATCGCTGTAGACAATGGGGTAGGTGTATGAATAGCTGCCAATCGCAGAAATTCTATACCAACATCTGCAAATAGAATTTGTAATAAAAGTGGTATTTCACTTAGCTTCTTCGGCCCTAAGAACTCTAATGCTTTAGGTAGAAATTCTGGATGCTTCGCAAATAAATACCACAAAGGTAAAAGAAATAAACTTAGTAGCACTCCTAAGTATCGCAACTGTCGTGCAACTGTACCAATTATAGGAGCCTGCCTATATTCTTCGGCATGCTGAAGATGGTGAAAAAGTGTTGTCGGAACAATAATGACAGACGGTGAAGTATCGACAACGATCACAATATGTCCTTCAAGTAAATGAGCTGCTGCAATGTCAGGTCTTTCGGTGAATCTTACAAAAGGCAATGGATGAAAGCCTTGTTTAAATAACCATTCCTCCAAGGCTTTATCCGTCATCGTGAACCCGTCATGATTAATTTGTTTTAGCCTATCACGAATCTGACCCAAATTATCTTCATTGGCTATGCCCTTAATAAAAGTAATTGCTATGTCTGTTTGACCTAAATTTGATACTTGATGTAATTCAAACCGCAAATCGGTATCACGGATTCTTCTTCTGATTAATGCCGTATTTTGTACGATATTCTCTGTAAAGCCATCACGAGAACCCCTTACTACTTTTTCATTATCTGGCTCTTCTGGCTGTCTACCTGGATATGATCTTACATCTATCGTATATACAGAGCCATTTTTTAATATAAATGTAACTTGTCCACTAAGAAGTGCTGCAAGCCATTTTTCCTTCGAATCATATTCTGTAATGGCGTGATAAGGAAAGTAATGCTCCATTACTCTATTCTCATCTAAATCTGTATGCCAATTATTATCTTGGACATTTGTTAACAATTCAGTAAGCACTAGCCCATCTACTAGACCATTTATATAGACAAGCAGTACTGGAAATTCGTATAAATGGGTATGCAATATTCCTACATCATACGATTCATTGACGCCAAACTTTTCTTTTAAGTACTCTTCTGCTTCTGACATATTAGAAAATAGCGGTTTCGTTTTAATCACCCATCTTTTGCTTTTGGATTATGCGCAAAACCAGCAGGTACCAACCAAGTTTTAAGCTGAGTTAAGATTTTCTTCTCTAATCTTGAGACTTGTACTTGAGATATACCTAATCGTTCTGCAATATCGCTTTGAGTACAGTCTAGGTAATATCGCAAATAAATAATCATCTGTTCTCTTTTTTCTAACTTTTCTACTAGTTCTCTAAGCGGTATATGATCAAATGACTTTTCAGAGCGCTCATCTTTCATTTGATCCATCAAAGTCAAAGCATCTCCACTTTCATTTTCATATAGTTGTTCTTGTAACGAAGCTGGATCTCTTAATGCATCTGTTGCCATGACTATTTCTTCTCTTGAAACTTCTAAAATACTTGCTAGTTCAAGTATAGTCGGTTGTCGTTCATGCTTTTTCATGAAGTCATCTGTTGCGTGACGGATTTTAAAATTCAGCTCTCGAATGGAACGACTAATTTTAACCATCCCATCATCTCTTAAGAATCTTTGAATTTCTCCAATAATCATCGGAACTGCATACGTGGAAAACTTAACTTCATAACTAAGGTCAAACTTATCGACGGACTTCATTAAACCAATACAACCAATTTGAAACAAATCTTCTAAGTCGGCCCCTCTTGATGCAAACCGTTGCACAATAGACCAAACAAGCCTCGTATTACCCTCAATCATCTGCTGTCTCGCTAATTTATCACCCGATTGCGATAAAGCAATTAACTCCCTCATTTTTTCTTGTGTAAGTAAAGTAGTCGGCTTATTATTCATCATCATTAGACAATCCTACATGACTCTTGAATTGGTACAAATTTCTTCGTAATGGTTACCGTTGTCCCCCTATCAGGAATAGAGTAAATGTCCACGTCATCACTAAAGCTTTCCATAATGGTAAACCCCATTCCAGAACGTTCTTCCTCCGGTTTCGTTGTAAAAAGAGGCTCACGTGCTTGATTGATATCTCGAATTCCTCTGCCAGAGTCAACAATAGAAACAACTATTTCTCTACCTATTCTTTGCGCATGAATTTCTATTTTCCCAACAC
This sequence comes from Bacillus sp. Cr_A10, assembly GCF_029222665.1. Classification (NCBI taxonomy): domain Bacteria; kingdom Bacillati; phylum Bacillota; class Bacilli; order Caryophanales; family Bacillaceae; genus Bacillus; species Bacillus sp. Cr_A10. Next base: position 226,222 of record NZ_JARHXR010000008.1, on the reverse strand, counting down.
CATCTTCGTCGTATCCATGAACAATTGCATTTGTTACTGCTTCTGAAATAACTGTTTTAAATTCCGATAATTCCTCAATGGTTGGATCAATTTCAGCAATAAAGCTAGACATTACCATTCTAGCTAACGCTTCATTCTCACTTTTGGCAATAAAAGATAATGTGATCTCATTGTCCATAAACGATTCCCCCTAAATTTGACATAATTTCAATTTCTGATTCGTTATAAATATATGGGCTTAAACCTGCAAACTCGAAAATTTTCTTCATCGTAGGGGATGGATTTACAATAATTGTTTGTCCATCTACTGGTGCAAGTTCGCGCATTCTACCAAGAATTAGACCGATTCCAGAGCTGTCCATAAAATGTAAATCTTTTAAATTCCAAACTATTACTTTAATAGAACCATTTTTGATCATCGGTACTATCTCATTGCGTATATCATGAGTTCCATGATGATCTAATTCACCTTTTAATCGAATAATAATTATTTCGTCTCCGACTTTTTCTACTTCGTGATACATAAAATCGCCTCCTCTGATAGCGCTATTCAACATTCACAAATGAAAATCCTTGCGCTTGACAAAAGTAGAAAAAATCATTGTTTTTTAGTTCATTTTCGACAAAGAATTATTCATTCCTAGTATAGGAATATTATTCTATTTCTAAACAAAAAATAGGCATCTCGCAAAAGTTTTTTTAAACTTTCGCAAGATGCCTACTTGTAATAAATTTAAGCTGTTATAATTTCATAAATAAGTGGTGGGGCTTCTTTTTGTGTATCTGCAATTTCAATGTTAGCAGTTAATTTGTCTAATACTTCTTGTACATTTTCTGTATTAGCATATAGGGTTGCAAGTGATTCGCCCTTCTTAACGTAATCACCAACTTTTTTCTGTAATACAATACCTACTGCAAGGTCGATCTCTGACTCTTTCGTAGCTCGCCCTGCTCCTAATAGCATTGCTGCAGTACCAATTTCATCTGCTTCCATGAACGTGATAAAACCATCCTGTTTAGCTGGAACATTAATGGTATATTTTGCTTGAGGTAACAATGAAATATCATCAATTATCGCATCGTTTCCACCTTGACTCTTAATAAACCTTTTAAAAATATCTAAAGCAGAACCGTCTTCTATAACTTTTAGGAGCATCTCTCTTGCTTCCTCTAACGAATCGGCTTTTTCTCCTACCACAACCATTTGGCTTCCTAAAGTCAAACAAAGTTCCGTTAAATCTTTTGGTCCTTTTCCTTTAAGCGTTTCAATTGCTTCAATGACCTCTAGTGCATTTCCAATCGCATACCCCAAAGGTTGACTCATGTCTGAAATGATAGCCATTGTCTTTCTTCCGACATTATTACCGATGCGTACCATTGCTTTTGCAAGCTCTCTAGCATCTTCTGTCGTTTTCATGAATGCTCCCTCGCCAGTTTTTACGTCTAAAACGATTGCTCCTGCTCCAGCTGCAATCTTTTTGCTCATAATGGAACTTGCGATAAGCGGTATACTATTTACGGTCCCAGTTACATCACGAAGTGCATATAACTTCTTATCCGCAGGAGTTAAATTACCACTTTGACCAATAACAGCGAGTTTAAGTTCGTTGACTTGTTTCTCAAACTGTTGTGGAGAAAGCTCAACATGAAACCCTTCAATTGCTTCTAGTTTATCGATAGTACCGCCAGTATGACCTAGACCTCGTCCACTCATTTTAGCAACAGGAACGCCACACGCAGCAACTAACGGACCTAGTACAAGTGTAGTTGTATCGCCAACTCCCCCGGTTGAGTGTTTATCGACTTTTATCCCTTCAATAGCAGACAAATCTATCTGCTCCCCTGAGTTTACCATTGCAAGCGTTAGATTCGCTCTCTCTTCATCATTCATATCTTGAAAGAAAATAGCCATTAGGAACGCACTGACTTGATAGTCTGGAATGGTATTATTCGTATATCCTTGTATAAAGAAGTCTATTTCAGCTTTCGTTAAAGAATTTCCGTCTCTTTTCTTTTCAATAATATCAATCATTCTCATTGTTTTGACCCGCCCTTTATTTTAGTAAGGATAAAAAGCTTTCTCCAAATTTCGTTTTTGATACTCCAAAGTTTTCGGCAATAGTTGCCCCGATATCAGCAAATGTGTTACGTAAAGGAAGTTCTTTCATCTCTTTTAACAGTGGAGAATATACTGTCAAAGGAACAAATTCACGTGTATGGTCCGTTCCTGGCATTGTAGGATCATTCCCATGATCTGCAGTAATAATCAATAAATCTTCTTCTGTTAACTTTGGTAAGACTTCTGTTAAGCGTGCGTCAAACTCTTCTAAAGCTTTCCCATATCCAAGTGGATCACGGCGATGCCCAAATGATGCATCAAAATCTACTAAATTTAAAAAGCTTATGCCAGTAAAGTCTTTGTCTAATGTTGTGATGAACTTATCCATTCCATCCATATTATCTTTCGTGCGTTCGGTAGAAGTTATTCCTTCCCCATTAAATATGTCGTTTATTTTGCCTAAAGCTATCACATCTAAACCAGCATCTTGTAATTCATTCATAACTGTTCTTCCAAAGGGCTTTAAAGCATAATCATGTCTATTGGATGTTCGTATGAAGTTTCCAGGTTCTCCGATAAATGGACGTGCAATAATTCTTCCAACTAAATATTCAGGTGAGAGAGTTAGTTCTCTTGCAATTTCACAAATCCGATATAGTTCTTCAAGTGGAACTATTTTTTCATGTGCAGCTATTTGGAGTACTGGATCAGCTGAAGTATATACAATAATTGCTCCAGTTTTCATATGTTCTTCACCAAGTTCGTCTAGTATTGCAGTACCACTAGCAGGTTTATTACCAATTACCTTACGTCCAGTTTTTTCTTCTAAAGCTGAGATTAATTCTTCTGTAAATCCATTAGGATATACTTTGAAAGGTTTATCGATGTTTAAACCCATGATTTCCCAATGACCCGTCATAGTATCCTTTCCTACAGAAGCTTCTTGCATTTTTCCATAATACGCTGAAGGATGTTGGACAGGTGAAATACCTTTTATCGTTTCTATATTTCCTAACCCTAATTTTTGCATCTCTGGCATATTCAAGCCGTTCATTTTTTCAGCTATATGTCCTAAGGTATGTGATCCTGCATCCCCAAATGCTTCCGCATCTGGTGCCTCACCTATTCCAACTGAGTCCATGACGATGACATGGATACGTTTAAATTTACTCATCTTTTTCCCTCCCACTATTTACTTCTAGTTTACCAAAATTTTTAATAAAGTACAGGTCAGACCTCTGACAAATTTTAAAGTTATGCTCTTGGATGAAATTGTCTATAAACTTCTTTTAAACGAGTTTTACTTACATGTGTATATATTTGTGTCGTTGAAATATCTGCATGACCAAGCATCTCTTGAACCGCTCGTAAATCGGCTCCATTTTCAATCAAATGAGTAGCAAAAGTGTGTCGAAGTACGTGTGGAGTGATTTCTTTTGTTATTCCTGCATTCATAGCATGCATTTTTAACAACTTCCATATCCCTTGTCTAGTTAATCTTTTTCCTCTTTGATTAATAAATATGGCATCCGTCTTCTCAGTAGCTTTTAATAATTTTGGACGTGCCTCTTCAATATAATTTTGGCACGCTTTTATAGCTGCTCCACCTAATGGTATAATACGCTCTTTCCCACCTTTTCCGAAGCAACGAACAAATCCCATAGTTAAATGTAAGTCTTCCAAATTCAAATTTAGACACTCACTAATACGCATACCACTTGCATACATTAATTCAAACATTGCTAAATCTCGTTTACCTTGAGGCTTTGAAACGTCGATACTACTTAATAAATTGTTTAATTCTTCTACGGAAAGGAAATTTGGTAATTTTTGATCCATCTGTGGAATTTCCAAATGGATGGTGGGATCCTGGTTTGTCACTTTATCTCTCAACAAAAATTGATGAAACGAACGAATCGAAGAAATATGTCTAGCAATAGATCTTGGACTTTTCCCTTCTGACTTTAACTTTCGTAAGTGAATAAGAATATTCTGGCGCTCTACTTCATCTAAACTATGTAATTTTTGTTCGTTAAAAATATGATTTATATAATCCATTAAATCTTTTTTATAGGATATTAGTGTGTTATCTGCCAATTGCCGTTCAATCCGTAAAAAATGCAAATAATCTTCTAATTGAAGCATTCCTTTTTTCATTGTTTACCTCCTTATAAAAAAAAGGATAGCAATTTGCTATCCTCAGATTGTTGATAAATACTTCCTTTAAATCTATTTATCTTGGCAACGGTGGCATATTCCGTGAAAAGTTAATCGATGGTCCTTAATTATGAAATTCCATTTTTTTTCAACGATCGCTTCCACGTCTTCTAATAAATCTTCTTGAATTTCATCTACTGCTCCACATTCAATACAAACAAGATGGTGGTGAAAATGAGCGGCTCCCTCTTGTCTTAAATCATAACGCGATACGCCATCTCCAAATTGAATCTTATCGACAACATTCAATTCATTTAATAATTCTAATGTACGATAAACTGTAGCAAGCCCTATGTCAGGAGATTTCTCTCTAACTAGTAAAAATACATCCTCAGCACTTAAATGATCTTCTTCATTTTCAAGCAATACTCGGACTGTCGCTTCGCGCTGTGGCGTCAGTTTATAGCTCGCACCAGATAATTGTTTTTTTATACGATCAATACGGCTTTCCATATGACGCCTCCTTAAACTTCTTACATTATACCAAATAGTGAATTCTAATGACAAGAGATTCACACGATAATAATTATTAATAAAAACTAATTATTAAATAATACAAATGGTATAACAAAGAACTCTATAATTATAATAATTATATAGAAGGACAACGTAAACAAATTAACCCGATTTGCTAGAGCTAGAAGAAGGATGCAATATACTAATTGAAACGGAAACCACCAAAACACATATGGATAAGTGGATTCTTGGGTTTGTAATAGATAACTAGAACAAAAACCATAAAAAGTAATCTTAAATGCACAAATAACTAATATTAGTTTTCGTAAATATCGGTGTTGATAAAATAAAAAAAATACAACTGCTATCATCAAGTGCGGAAAAATAGTTTCTAGAAAAGTAGGTTGTTCTGCCAAGAGAACACGAGCGTCCAAGAGATTAATAATCCATTGCTGTTGTTCTGTAGTACTTTTTTCGAATAGTATTAAACCACCAATAAAACTAAATACGAGCACGCATAATGAAATGAAAATAGTATAAGTCTGGTTCGATTTGAACACCTCCCTATCTATTTCCATCATATGCTTGTACAAAGATTAAATATGCCAACATAAACTCAAACAAAACTATTTAAAATATAAATATCTAAGTTAATTTCATAATAGGGAATTAAATATTGAAATCCAAACAAAGTGGATTTCCACTTCAGGTGGACGCTTTCCGCGGGCTTGGCTTCAGCCTCCTCGGAGCTACAAAAACATGTGCTCCTGCGGTTACTCGTCGCAAAGACACTGGCCAAATAAAGTTCGGCCAGCGTCTTTCCTGCGGGGTCTTCAGCTCAAGCTAATCCCGCAGGAGTCGCCGCCTTCCGCTCCAATCAAGTAATCATAACTCTATTAAAGGAATGTTTTAAAATAATTCTATCCCAATATTCGTATGTTTAGTAGTAGCAATTATGAAATTCCCTTATCTATAAAATCAATTTTCTTTCAAATAGTTTTTTAACCAAAGAAAAGCAAACGCTGTTTTAGCATCATAAACTTGCTTATTTTTAATAAGAGATCCCATTTCTTCCAATGATACATACATTAATTCTACAAACTCATCTTCATCAAGATTTGCTTTTACTGTCATTTTTTCTATATTTCCTGCAAAATAAAGATGGATAATTTCATCTGCAAAACCAGGAGATGTAGCAAATGATTGAATATAGATTAGTTTACTTGTCGTGTAACCTGTTTCTTCTTCTAATTCTCTTAATGCTGTTACTTCTGGTGGCTCCCCAGGTTCGATTTTTCCAGCTGGAATCTCAATAATTGAACGTTCTAGAGCTTTTCTATATTGTTCCACCAATACAATCTTTTTATCTTCTGTTAGAGCTATTATAGCTACAGCCCCTGGATGTTTAACTATTTCCCTATTGCTCTTTTCCCCGTTTGGTAATAATACCTCATCCACTTGTAACGTAATAATTCTACCTTTATATTTAAGGTCAGTTTGAATTGTTTTTTCCTCAAATTTTTTCATCACTCTACTTCCTTTCATTTGAAACTGTATAATTCTCATTGTACCATGTAGTAAAGGATGTGATAAATCTTGGAAAAAAGACAGCTTGGTAAAAGTGATTTATATCTTTCGGAGATTGGTCTAGGCTGTATGTCACTACCAACAGATCAACTAATGGCTAATAAAATTATTCAACTCGCTCTTGATAATGGCATTAACTATTTTGACACGGCAGATTTATACAACAAAGGAGAAAATGAAAAAATTGTCGGAAATGCATTGAAGAATAATCGTAAAGATATAATTCTTGGAACAAAAGTCGGCAATCGTACTAATGAAACAGGAGAAGGCTGGACATGGGATGCATCAAAAAAGTGGATAACTACAGCAGTTCACGAATCACTTAAGCGACTGCAAACGGATTATATAGACGTTTATCAATTGCATGGTGGCACTATGGAGGATGACGTTGATGAAGTAATTGACACGATGGAATCGCTGAAAAAGGATGGACTTATTCGTGAATACGGAATTTCTTCTATTCGACCAAATGTAATTGATCGCTTTTTATCGAAAAGCAATGCAGTATCTGTAATGATGCAATATAGTTTATTAGATCGAAGACCTGAAGAATGGTTTTCCTTACTGGAAAAAAATGAAGTTTCTCTTCTAACACGCGGAACTTTAGCAAAAGGCTTATTAACTCCAGAAGGGATAAGCCGAGCAAACAAAACAGACGAATATTTGTCCTATTCAAAAGGTGAATTAATCGAGACGATTGAAAATCTTCAATCATTAGATAAGCCCCTTAACTCGATAGCTCTTCAATATGTATTACAAAGTAAAGTTACAGGTTCGATGATAATTGGTGCTAGTAGTTCTCAGCAGTTATTAGAGACATTTCATGCTTACAAACAGCATGTTTCTGTAGGCATACTTGATAAAGTAAGTGAATTTACCAAACAAGATGTTTATAAGGAGCATAGAGTATAATCTATCATTAGAATAGCTAAAAATAAGTAGACTACGTATCTCAAAATGGTTCTCGGAGCCCTGTGAACAGACTTTGGCCAACATATAAGAGAGGAGGGCAGTGACTACCGTCACTACCCTCCTCTCTTTTGTTGGTAATCCTATTACTGAAAGTAGCCAACTTGTAACTTTAGATTACTTTGCCTTATTCATCTATTATTATGTGAGTGCTTACTATTTTACTGAAATTCCTCATATAACAATACATCAACACGCGTGATATGCCTATTAAAGGTCAACTATTTATTATTTCCATTCTCTATCAGTATACCCTTTAGCTTTAATGCCTTCATTTACTTCCTTGATTATCGCTTCTCCGCCTTTTTTCAAGTACTCATCAACAAGATTATCCCAATCAGATATCGGTCTTTGACCAGCAATCATTTTAGATTGTTCATTAATCAAAAATTGCATTAAATCAGTACCCTTTTCTTGATTTGTTGGTGACAAGACTCCGTATGAAGGATCAACATATAGTTGATTTGACTCGAACATCTCCTGTAATGACGCTGTCATTTCCTTCAACTCCGGCAACTTGTAATCGTCGGCATAATTAATCTTTGCATCCGTTGGAACTTGCTCTCTGTTATCTAAGAAGTAAGTCGAAGGTGCTAGCCCGTCAGATGAGAATGTTGGAACTTGGACAGGAGCTCCATTTTCCATGTTATAACCAATTCCTTCTTTTCCTAAAAAGAAATCATAATCCTCATTTTGAGGATTCTTTTCATCTCTTGGATAGTATTTCTTTCCAAAGTCTATCATTTCTAAAGCTCGATAGATTTTCCCCTCATCTTCTGCAAGTTTTGCATTTAAAGCAAGAATTCCCGAATAACCCGATCCCATTGTAAAACCTTTCGATTTATCAGGTGCCTCAAATGGAGGTATTGCTACAAGTTTAGCATCTGGATTAGCTGCTAATAACCCTTCGAAATACGCTTCAGACATACCAGAGACTCCACCAACAAATATCCCAGCTTTGCCTGAATAAAATTCCGTGTTGGTACTTGCCCAGTCAAGTACTGCAAAATCTTTTGTCATTGCGCCTTCTTTATAAATGTTAGCAAAAAATTGAATTAATTCTTTTCTTCCCTCAGAAATCACACCAGGAATATAATCCCCGTTATCATTTTGGTGATACCATGCGTTAAAGTCCCAATAAGTTCCCATATTGAAGTTTGGATTTATATTTTCGCCAATTGCAACACCATAAGTGTCCGCTTTACCATTTCCATCTGGGTCGTCTTTTGTAAAAGCGATCGCAACTTCCTCCAGTTCCTTGTAATTCGTTGGAACTTCAAGACCTAATTTATCTAACCAATCCTTACGTATAACAGGGGTAACAGGATACGGCTGAGAATATCGTGGAATTCCGTAAATTTTACCATCCACTTTAAATGAATTGTAAATATAATCTGGGATATTACCTAGAGTTTCATAATGTGCTAAATAATCATCTAAAGGTAAAAATGCACCATCTTCAGCCCATTGATAAAATCGTGTATCTGTTCCAGGAAATCCAACTAAATCTGGCATAGAACCTGATGCTACAATAGCTGAAGATTTTTCAATATAATCTCCTTGCGGAATAATTTCTGGTTTGTAATCAACGTTAAATCGCTCATTTATCATGTCTAGCCCAGGGCTTGTTACAGGGGGAGGGTCACCAAAGCGAAATGTCATCCCTGTAATAGTATACTTTTCAGTATGATCGAACGGGTCAATTTCAATGTTTTTTTCTGTTTCAGTTGCAGTTTCTTTCTCTTTTGCTGTTTCCTTCCCATCCTCTGTCGTCTCATCTGAACAAGCTACCAATATAAAACTTAGGAAAAGAATTAGAAAACTAATAATCAAATGCTTTTTTCTCAAGTAAACCCCTCCATCATTTTTTTAAGTAAAAATATTATTTAAGTTCACTCAATACAGAAAAACTTTACTATTATCCTTTTACCGATCCAAGCATCACTCCTTTAGCAAAATGTTTTTGTAAGAAAGGATATACAATCAGTATTGGTAAGGTAGCTATTAAAATAGCAGCCATTTGAACTGTTTCCGGAGGAGGTAATGCTTCTAACATTGCTGCATGACCACCAAGAGCAGCATTTGGCTCATTCACAATTACAATTTGCCTTAAAATGACTTGTATTGGCCATTTCGCAGGATCGTTTAAATATAGTACTCCTGTAAAATAACTGTTCCAATGACCAACCGCATAAAACAGACCAAAGGCTGCTAAAGCTGGCTTCGATAAAGGTAAAATAATTTTAGAAAAAATTTGAATGTCATTGGCGCCATCAATAACCGCTGCCTCTGTTAGTTCTTCAGGTATACCTTTAAAAAATTGTGTCATGATGATTAGATTAAAAGGACTTATTGCAACCGGAATTATTAAAGCCCATAACGAATTTAATAAACCAGTTTCTTTCACAATAATGTAAGTAGGAATCATTCCCGCAGAAAATAATATCGTGAACAATACAAGGAACATGATCGTACGCTGACCAATAATATTTCTTGTTAATGTATAAGCCATTGTGGAGGTGAACACGAGATTCACAAATGTTCCTACCACTGTAATATAAATCGTTACAAAGAGGGACCGAATAAACTGGTCAGAACCCAAAATATAGGTATAAGCATCTGTCACCCATTCCTTTGGCCATAATAGGAATTCACTATTAAGTACATCACTTACACTCGAAAACGAAACTGAAAAAATGTAAAAGAAAGGAAAGAGCATTGTTAAAGCAATCAATAACAATAGAATGTTATTTATAACTTCCATAACCCTTTCACGACCTGTAGATTTAAACACAACCTAACCCCCTCACTTAAACAAAGATAAAGAAAATATTAACATATTAATATAAACCTTCTTCGCCAAACCTTTTAGCGAGCCTATTTGCTAGTACAACCAGCACTAAACCAATAATTCCTTTAAACAAGCCTACAGCTGTAGCAAAGCTAAAATTCGCCTGCTGTATTCCTTTGAAGTAGACATATGTGTCAAGAACATTCCCAGACTCCATATTAAAAGGATTTAGCATTAAAAATATTTGTTCAAAACCACTGTCCATTACATTTCCTAGACGAAGAATTAACAAGATGACAATTGTGCTTTTTAATGCTGGCAATGTAATATGCCACATTTGTCTTAATCGACTAGCTCCATCCATTACAGCAGCCTCATATAAGTGAGGACTGATACCGGACAACGCTGCTAAGAAAAGAATTGTTCCCCACCCGGATTCTTTCCAGATTACTTGAAAAATGACAATCGGCTTGAACATTGCTGGATCAGTCAAAAAAGGGATTGGGTTTATGTCCAAAAAATTTACTAGAAAACTATTTACCAATCCTTCACTTCTAAGAAAAATAACTGTTATTCCTACTACAACCACCCATGATAAAAAGTGCGGTAAATAAACGACAGACTGAAGAAACTTTTTATAAAGCTGATTCCTTATTTCATTTAACATTAAGGCAAGTATGATAGAAATTGGAAAAGCAAAAAATATTTGTAACAAAGAGATTTGTAAGGTGTTCCAAATGACTTGAATGACTTCTGCATCCTCAAAGATCAATTTAAAATATTTTAACCCTACCCAGGGGCTATCAAAAAAACCACGAAATGGACTATAATCCTTAAATGCTAAAAGAATTCCAGCCATTGGAATGTAACGGTAAATGAGAAAATACAAAATACCAGGTAAAATTAGAAGTAATAGATAGCGATCACGCCATAATTTCTTTTTTATAGAATTCTTTCTTTTCTGTTTCGGGATTTTGATTGATACATCTAAAGTCGAATCAAGTGTATCAATATTCTTTTTTTTAGTTCCAATAACTAATTACCCCTTTCTCTTAAACTAGAAAGCTACTATAGATTACATGTATATTACATGTATTTATATAATAATAATTTAAATTTCAGAATTATTCAATATTTTTCAGGGATATTTTTTCTATTTTTTTCTTAATTTGTTCTTTTATTTCCTTCAAAAAGGATAAACACTTTGCTTGAAATAGTCATTAATATAAAACAAATCAGACTACCACCAAAAAAAGGAAGCAATCCCGGAATTTTAATCATAAAATAATACGGAAAGTAAAAACCTAGCACCATCATCACTGAGTAGAGAGGGTTGGAAAGGACAATAAGTAAACAGTTTTTAAAATATTGCTTAAAATTAAGTTTATAATGGACATAAATCGGAAGAGCATAAAGTAAAGCTACAATATAAATGCAACCAAGAATAAAAAAGAAAAAGGAAATTAACAGTCCCCATAGTGTTGAAATACCTCGAAAAAACAGTAAATCTACATATATGACTAGCCCTAAAATAGTCCATGCATACCCATATAAGTTTGCGTTAATAAATTCCTTGCGGTACTCGTCTTTAAAATGCGAAAACATGTTAATTTCGATGTCATCACCATGCATCCACTTTTTTAGGACCGAAAACATTGCTACACTAGAGGGAAAGAAGCCAGCAACCCCTGCCCCAATCACAATTCCCACACCCCACAGAATATTAAGATATGCAAGTTTCATAGCTAAGTCCAAGTAACGAAATATAGTGCCCCTCCATCCAGTAAGTTCCATATATTCACCCCTCTTTAGAACGAAATTAATTATCGAAAATTCAGTCTTTATTTCACAGATTTTATTCATTTTTGAAAATCAAAAGAATAAATCGACGTTATACGTTCCATTCTTCAAATTAAATTCTAGCAAGCCTTGTTTTGTATTATAGAAAACATCGTATTTACCCTTTTCCTCCTCACCATTAATACATATCTTTGTAGGAGGAGCAGTTTTTATAAAAATTTGAGTAACTTTATGAAGTTCAATTTGCAGCATTGCCTCTGTTTCCTCAAAATAGCCGGAGATATTCATCTTCTCTGTCGATTTAATAAAAGTGTCATCCTTCACCTTCAGAAAGCTACCATTCATTAGTGAAAATTTACTTGGAGAGTTATCGGTGAGATGAAATGAAACCCATCCCTGTTCTCCATGAAGACAAATCACTCCATTATCCGTAATTTGTAAGGCACTTTTCCTATCTTCATTTATAAGGATATAATCAGTAATGCCCTCACTTATACGGCTAACTTGCATTTGAAAAAATGTTCTATTACTATTCATTGAATAAGAGATATCACTTTTTAAAACTTTGGGAACAAGCATAGTGATTAGGTATTGCATCTTTTCCTTCTCACTAGGTACCACTGAAAGATATGATCCGTACTCCTCTGCTCCTTCATATTGCTCAATACTCTTAATTGTTTGGTGGGGATAGCAAATGTACAGAGATACTGAAGCTATTTCACCTCTAAAATCTATCCTGTTTTCTTCTGTTTTTTCTCCCGCCATTAATATCTTTTCATTTGCGAATATGGGAGAAGTTGTATGATATAGAAAGCTAGGAATGCTATCTGCTTTTTCCTTCACTAACTTATCAACCAGAATAAAATAGCTTTTGTCTACGTGTAAAATTTTTCTTTCCCATTTTGAGACACTTGCATCATAAGCGTGCGTTGCATCACCAATAACGTAGGAAAAGTTTGCGGAAGTATACCAATCTACAAACTTACTGCTCCCCATTTGTGTTTGTCCTACACCATTCATAAGCATGCTATTATGTCCAACAGTTCCAATAGTAAAATCTCTTCTAGAACCTTCTACATAATCCTGATATCCAGGATTCGTTATTAACCATTCGCCTGCAACATGTAATATAAAATTATTTTGATCATAATGGTTATGGTCTTTAGCAGATTGACTTGAATTAAAAGCCAAGAGGTGATCTTCCTCTTTCCAACCACTTCGAAGAGCAGCCCAGCCAATCCTAGAAAATATATTAGCATATTTATTCTTATAATAAATTTCTGGTTCCATTGGGTCAGGAATGCCATTTGTATGGATCAATGTTTCCAATTTACTATTTGCGAATTTATTTATGTACCAGCTAGCAATACGATTGTGATTTTTGGAAGCCAAAATCGCCATTGTAAAGGAAATATCTAAGCTATAAAAAGAATCCGAAAAATTAGCAAAGCTCGTTTTTCCTCCTGTTCCAAGCATGTAAATAAAAACATCTGGCAGAAAGTTAAAATATGAATGCTTCAGTAACGTATCATCTCCAGTAGAACGATAAAAAATATCTGCAGCCATTAAAATATGTCGTGCGGCCACATTCAAATACAACAAACCTTCAACATCAGAATCCTTCATCCTATTATCTAAATAATCTCTTAGATAGCTATAGGCGTTTAACAAAAATGGCTTGAGTTCATCCTTATTATCGCTATCATATATGGCAAGTGAACCAATAAACATTGCCACTTTTTTTGAAGCAATAATATTATGACTGTCATGATTGTTAAAATCCTTTATAAATGGCTGTAAACCTTTTGTAAATATAGCATCCCTAATTGTTCTTCTTTCGTTCATAGTTAACGTGCTATAAATTGCATCATAACCGATTGCTGCTCCTATTGTGAAATGAGCATTACTTAAATTCCCCTCTGAACCCCTATGCGGAAATTCAAACCATCTAGTAAAAGAAGATAATTCAATAAGGTACGCCTTCACCTTATTAGCAAACCTTATTTCCTTAGTCATTCCATAGGCAAATGCTAAAACATTGATTCTTTCCTCAATTGCGCGAGAAAACATGGTCCAAAAAGGGTAATCAGTATATCCAGGGGGGTCGCCAATAGGCTCTAATTGCTTCAGAGGTAAAGTGATATCCAACGTTACAGAACAGCTTGGATAGGACAAAGTAAAACCTTGTTCTACAATATATGACTCCGCCAATTTTATAGTATTTTTCCAAATGTCACTAAATTCGTTTTTCTCCACTCGAGCTTTAATTTCTCTTATTTCCATTTCATTCATTAGAATCCTAGGATTTGGCTTTATTGACTTTAGAGACTGGGATAATACCATAACAACTATTACACCCCTTATTTATTCTGATTATCCAAGTTTAATAAAGTATCTCTACATTTACTTCTTAACAGTAGCTTGTTTTTGATTTATTAAGTCTTCAATTCTTTTACACGTTTCGTCAGCTTTTTCCATATTAGCCCAAAAGAATTGCATTTCCCGTTCAACTAACTCAAACTCATCGATCGTCAAATTAAGATCTCTAATTGTATACACACTCTTCATTACATTTTTAAAAGCATTATAGTTTTCTGGATGTATTCCAGGTTGTAGTAAATTATTATCTTCCGCAACAAAGCGAAGCATTGGAATTGTACAGCCGTTTTGCTTTATTAGAGTTTGTGCTTCCGTACTGACCATAAAACTTACAAAAGCCTGTGCAGCTTCTTTTATATTGCTACTTGCACTAATTCCTAGAGCACCACCTAGGAGAAGACTTGCCGGCACCTTTTTTTTAGGTGGTGGAAGAACATCCCATTTAATCTTGTGATCTCTAAATTCATTCATAAAGTAATAGGTGGTTAAGATCATTGCAGCACCTTCACGCATAAAAAGATTTTCAGCTAACTCATTACTGCCATGAGAGAATATTGGAGAGACTTGATGCTTATACATTAAATCACCACAGAAATTTAGCGCTTCACTATTTTCTTTACTATTCATGATCGAATTGGACAGATCATCTTCCATAAATTTCCCATCATTTTGCAAGAGAAATACTGGCCAACGATTAGTGGAAGACGAAAAGCAAAAGCCATATTCATTTATTAAACTGTTATTATTTAAACCTCTCGTTGTCCGGCGTGCCAGTTCAAGTAAGTCATTCCAATTTTCCATCTTGAAATCCTTTGAAATACCAGCTTCCTCAAACATTCGTCGGTTGTAGCAGATCATAACTGGTGAAAACACAAATGGCGTTACAGGAATTTCCTGATCAACTGAAAACATTTCAAATACTTTTTGATAGCTATCCTTCTCTGGATCAATGTGTTCAGGCAAATAAGGCTCCAGAATATCCAAACGATTCGTTTCCATCAGCTCACGGAAATGATAATCAGAAACAATAAATACATCCGGTCCATTTTCATGTTCAAGGGATTGTGTCAGATTGTATACGTATTGACTATTTGGTAATATTCGAAGATTTACTTTAGTAAAAGGATTAAGTTGTTCAAAACGTCTAATAATCTGTCTAATAATTTCAATTTCATAGGAATTCGAAAACCAGCCGAGAGTAATCGTCTGTTTTTGTGTTTCATTAGGAATAGTAACTCTATTGCCTTTTCCAGGTATTTTTTCAATAAGACCTTCATCGACTAGCTCGGCCAAGGCCTTCCTTATGGATACTCTACTTAATTCATACACCTTACTTAATGTATTTTCAGGAAGAATAAATTCCCCAGGTTTAATTTTCCCTGCTATTATTTCGTCTTTTAGAGCATGGATAAACTTATTGTAGCGGTTTTCAAATTCACTTTTACGTTTTAGCAATAAATACAACTCCCCTACAGATTGATTGCCCTATTTTAAATGAGAATGGAATGTTTTGCAAAGATGTTTTAAATCATTTTTTACACAACCAATAATCAAGAAATGAATAGGCAATTTGACGGATCTCAAACGGAAAATCATGTCCAGAGTTTCCTATAAGATATTTTATTTTTTCACCTTCCCCCAACCAATCATATAAAGAATTTAGTTCAACTAAACCTACTGCTGCTGGCTTCCAATGTGGAAATATTTTATCGTTTTGACCCATCCATAAAAAAAATGGGGTTGGGGCAACAAGGGCAGCAATTTCATGAAACTCAAATGGTACATTTCCATCATCTAGATAATCACTCACTTTAGGTAAATGGGTGAACCATTCTCTTCTACCCCAACGATGTATCTCAGGGTCTTGTTCAAATAGCGAGAATCCACAACTGCAAATGACAGCTTTTATTCTTTTATCAACAGTAGCTAAAAAGTAGCTATTATAGCCCCCAAGAGAATGACCTATTGCACCAATCTTTGAATGTTCTACTATAGTTAGCTCTTCCAACAAGCTTATTCCTTGTTGATGGTCTACAATCATTTTGGCTACCGCGGACCATTCTGGATGACTTTTATAAAAAGAAGCAGTTTGAAATGGCTTTTCGTTTTGGTGGACTCTTTCTCCTGCAGTAATAGTGTCAGGGGCTAAAACAATATAGCCTCTTTTAACAAGCTCTAGAGCATATTTTCTGTTTTCTCTTCCGCTTGAAGAGCTTATATCTTCCTTTCCGTTATCACTCGTTGGGTGCAAAGCAATAACTGCAGGGAACTTATTTTTGTTATTAGCATGTAATAAGTTTATAACATCGCTCTCTTTTCTTAACTCGCCTTGTTCAATGGATTTTGGTATTAACAGGTTTGCGGGTACCCAATCATTATAGACAGAGGCATACCTAATCCTGATTAAGTAATAGTCAGCGTAAACCTCCCAAGAGATAATCTTTTTGTTGGTTTTTACTAAAGGGGGAATACCACCTATACACTTCAGCCAATCATTTAATATGGTGGTTCTTTTGTTCATCCAATCATTCGAGTCATTTACGTTTCTTAGTAAAGGTGGTGCACCCTCTTTTTCCAATGTTCTTAATGTATACATGGTTTGTGTCCACTCCAAATCAACTATTTATTTCTCTGTCTGAATACTGCATAAATGACTTCCACTACCGTAAAAAATTTGTTTATTAAAAAAGACGATCCCACTACTGGCTTCCCGTACCAATCTTTGGACTACTTTCGGTTCATAAACCTTCTCTTTACTAATCTCAATTTTAAGCAATGTTTTACTTAAGAGACAAAAGAGTGTTTTAGAAGTTATATCATATACAAATCCTTCTCTAATTACATTCCCCCAGCTAGATAAGTCTTGTTGATAAAGTATTTCTTGTTGATAGGGATTACACACAAAATAAACACTCTGATCTGTTAGACAATGAGCACGGTCGAATGAATCCACATAAATCAAGGAAATTTCTCTTGCACCTTTTATAGGAGTAAATTTATGTTTCACTACTTTAGACTTCCAATCTAAAACATATAAGCAACCTTCCTTTTCTCTTAACTGAGCTCCACCTGGTGTCTCAATACTTGTTCCCCCAAGGATTTCTCCTGAGCTTAATTCAGCAAGGCTGACAGTACTTTGGTTGACCACAACATTTTCATGCGTAATCAATTGGTTTTTTTCTGTTTCTATATGATAGATGCCCAACGCACCCCCAACCATTCCATATCCAGGGAATCCTCCCCAAATGATATGTTGCCTATCACTTAGTGCAATTGCACAACGTGGTCGATGAATTTTCTCTTCCTGTAACACTAACTTAGGGTTATCTTTATATATGAATGCCTTTGATGTATCAAACACATATAGCTTACCTCCTGCATAGGCAACCCCAATAAGCAAACTTCCATTGGAAGCATATGCACAAATATTCCCTCCTCCGCCTTTCTCGATTATTTGACCACCAAAATTGGTAGTCTTACCTGTTGAGATATCAAATCGAAAAAATTGCAACGGATGCATAGAGGTGCCATAAATATGTCCATCTGGACCAAAACATATTGTAGATAAAATTGCTCCATCCGAAAAATATGTGAATGTTATTGTTTTTGATTCTCCAGTTTCTTTATGAATCATACGAACGATACGTTCCGACAGACTGTATAAAATGACTTGATAATTTGTTTCAAGATTACGGTGAATTTTTTGAAAGCCTGTTCCAGAGAAGGAGGATGGAGATAATTCGTTACTGTCTATATATTGGAATTCTCCATCAGAAAATTTCATCCAACGTGAGGAATAATTCACATCCTTTAAGTCAGAAGCGTCCGTATGTCCATAAACTTTTCCGTCTTCTCCCAAGTAGACATAACCTGCTCCCTTTTGCCTCTGTGAATCCGGGATTAAATTTTTCTTATAGCCTTTCTCAAGATGAAAGGCAACGATATTTTTATTTTCTGTTCCAATCCCTATATACGCCCAGCCCATTTGATCAATCGCTAAACTACCTGGATATTTTTCTGATGAATCCATAGAGCCAAAATCAACAATTTCTTTTGTTTTAGGATGATAACAGAGTAAATGACAGTGCGGATATGAAGTGAAGTAAATATTCCCAACCTTATCCTCTCCAAAGCTAAAACCTAGAATTTCTTCTCCATTTTTTATGACTCTATAATATACAAAGCGCTCTAGAAAAGGATCCAATACCATGAACATTGTTCCAGCGCCTGTATAAAATAACCCATTACTGCTAAACGATGAGAAAGGATACTCTAGGTTGTTATCAGGAAAAAATACTTGTTTTGAATAACCGTTTTCAGGATTAATTATTAGGACAAATCCTTTTGCAGCAATAACAAATCTAATTTCTCTATCTACATTAATGCACATCGCAGCAGTTCTTTCTTCTTCTGCAGAAACAGGGATTCCATAGTCAGTAAAATGTGAATTAGCTTTATGCACTTTGGCTCTCCTTTCGCAAACTACTCTTTCCTTCTAGTTTCATTTTACAAAACATAATAGGAAGCAACTTTATTTACAGCTGCAATCATATCTTCAATATCTTGATTGGTATAAAATTCACTAATATTTAATCGAATTGCTGTCTCAAGTATACGCTCGGCGTTGGGACAGCTACCAATAGAGTAGTCATACGTAGCAGTTTCAAACGGAAAGTGGCTATTTAGATATGCTTGTTTTTTTTGAAATAAAGGTTGTGCATATAAGACTTTAGGAATATATCCCGGCTGATTAGGGATTCCTTCAGCAGATAGAGCTTCTGAAAATTCTTCTCTCGAGCAGGATAAATGTTCCGTGTTTAAGGTCAACATATAAAACCAATAGCTACACCAACCCCCATTAGTAATTCTCATCGGGTTAATTCCATTTATAGCACTTAGACCGTGATTTAACTTTTCCCCTAACTCATTTCGTCTTGTACAGATCCAGTTAAGCTTTCTTAACTGTGCAATACCTACGGCACCTTGTAACTCTGTCATACGGTAGTTCGGCGCTAGGTACTCTAACTCCTTTAAGACGGACGTTTCTTGTCTGTGATAATTTTTATCAGCAAATGCATGAGTAGTGAAATAATCCGACTCTGAGCCTGAGTTAACAATCACAATTCCTCCGTCTCCAGTAGAAATGTGCTTAAAATCATTTGTACTAAAGCACCCATAGTCACCAATTGTGCCAGTTAAACGCCCTTTATATGTCGTAAGATAACTTTGTGCACAATCTTCAATGACTTTGAGATTATACCTTTTCGCAAGTTCCATGATGGGGTCCATATCGCATGGGTTGCCAGCCAAATGAACTACAATGATTGCCTTTGTTCTCGGAGTTATTTTTTCTTCAATTGTTTCAGCGGTCATTGTATAGCTATAGGGATTCAAATCAGCAAACACAGGTATTGCATTTTGGTAAAGAACTCCGATTACCGTCCCTTGATCTGTAATTGGACTTGTTATAACCTCATCCCCAACTGAAACTCCAGCAGCACCAAGGGCTACATGAAGCGCTGCAGTACCAGAGGATGTAGCGACACTATATTCAACTCCGTATAAATCATTAAAATCATTCAGAAATTGTTTAACCTTATTTCCAAAATGATAAAATAATGTATTTTGCTCAAGAGCTTCCAACAACTCACTTGCCTCATCAAGTCCAAAACGTTGGCCAGTACCAAAAGGAGTTGTTTTCACCTTTGATCCACCTTTTAAAGCCAGAATATTTTCCCCCATAATAAGTCCCCCAAATTAGGCTTCTTTCAGAATCTCAGCTGTTTTTGAGACCTGTTTACAATTAAACCCAAATCTTTGTACTATCTCCAAATTATTTGTATCTAAGTTTTGATTTTTGGATAATGGAACTAGGATTACAAAGTCATTTCTATCCATTGATCCAGTTAATTCAATTTCTCCTGATTCACTTATGCCTGTTATAGATAATTTTCGACGTTCCCTTTCCCAATCATTGATTTGCCGGCTGGTCCAAAACGTAAAATCCTGATCTTTGGCAGTAGTTATTAATTCTAGAATTGCTTCACGTACTTTCGGCTGGTTGTAAATATGAAACTGATGGAAAAGAAAATGAGCCACTCCGTTTACCCTTTTTACACCATCTAAGAATGGCTGAATTACACTAACGTCTGAAAGCGTATTATGATTTAAATCTTGCGTTAAAAAACCAATTTCCAAAACGTCATAGAAACGATTCTTTTCATCCGACCATGATATTGGAAAATAAGGATGGCAGGTTCCGAACAAAAAGCCAATATTCCCTTTTTTGCTAGGGCCTCTTGATTGATCTACTTGTATCCCATTTTTTTCACACCACGCAAATAAATCTCCCCAGCCTTCGTAACGCGTATAATGATTTTTATTTGAAATAATGTCTTCAGTATCTGCTGCTTTTTTTATCCACTTTAATTGTGATGTAAAGGCATCCTCTGACCAAACTCCATCTTCCTGTTCTAGTGCATTATAATGTAAAGCAATTTCATGTCCATCTCTTTTAATCTGTTCATAGATCAAAGAGCTATATCCTGGCGCTATCATACACCAAGTTGATTGGACATTTTCAGATTTTAGGGTATCTAATGTTATTTCAGCTGATTCATCGACATTTAAATCACTGTCATGGGATATCATAGCCACATATTTCACATCAGAAGGCCACAGATCTAAAAATGGAAGTGTCAATCCTTTTTCCATAACACATTTTAATAGATGCTCAACAATAACTTCTTTCCACAAGTCAGCATAAGGGTGTGGGAAATAAAGCATCCCTGTTTCTGAATAAGTTCTGTCTAAAACCCAGTCTAATTCAAAACCGTCTTCCGCCTTTAAAATATTTTCGTCTAGGTTTGCCGAACCATCAGGAGCTGGTATTCCATCTTCAATCACATGTTGAGTACCTTGTTGCAACCCAACTATTGTACTTGGAATGGAAACTGCCCAACGCTCTATTATCCCTTCACCATATTTAATCCGTTGTAATGCAGTTGCTTCTTGCCCATTCTTTGTCTCATTGATCAAACCCATTTCAATTACTTTCAAACGGTTATGTTCATTCTTCCAAGGATCCGCATGAAGAAAACGCAATGGAACACTTTGATTTAGAAAGCTAGACAAATGAGCATATCCTTTAATAGGCTCTAAATTCTTAGAAAAACCTAATAATTCTCTAGCACTTTCCAATCCACCATATGAAATTACTGTTCCTCCAGCATGAACATATTCTAATATTTTTGAAGTAGTATTTATGCTTACTTGACACTGAGCTATCATCAAAACATCAAATGTTTCATATTCTCCCAAAATATCAATTTTTTCATATGGTAGTCTGAAATGATCAAGAATTTCAAATAAATATTTCTCAAAAATATTCTGTCCTTTTGACCATCGTAACTCCGCTTCTTCTTCATCAAAAACGATTCCCAGTTTAGCCATTTTCATATTAACATCACCTCTCAGAACATATAATACATGTATACAACATGTATTTATAACCTTTTATTAAATAGTAGTATAAATACAATTATTAATCAATTAATTTTTTGAAAATTTTATAAATTCTATTTTAATGGTTTTATCCAAGGTAAAGGTATTTTTTTTATACATACAAAGGACATCAGACTGTAGACAAACTCAAAGAAATTTGAAATTGTCTATAGTCTATTTTTATTTACAATACATAGTAAGAAATCGTCGATTTCCGTTTCAGGCGCTACGCTTTCCACGGGCACGGCCTCAGCCTTCTCCCTCGCTACACTCAGTCCGGGTGCTTCGGCTCGTGCTGTTCCCGTAGGAGTCTTCGCGCCTTCCACTCCAATCGACTAGTGTTGGCTTATATAAAAAGTGTTGATTTTCTAAATTTCTAAGATGTTAAGGTGTTGAATGATGTCTGAAAACCAAATCAATGAACGTGAACAACTTGAAATGCTAACGGCAGCTTGTACCGAAGGCACATTTGGTCCGTAAATTAGATGCCGCGATTGATTTCCATTTCATTTATCCATTAGTAGAACATCTTTACTCTGCTACTGGGCGACCAATTATTGATCCTGTTGTGTTATTTAAAATGACGTTTATTCAATATACATTTGGAATCCGTTCGATGCGCCAAACAATAAAAGAGATTGAAACGAATATGGCGTATCACTGGTTTTTAGGATTTGGTTTTCATACAGAAATACCGCACTTCTCAACCTTCGGTAAGAACTACGAACGTCGTTTTCAAGAGACCGACATCTTTGAACATATCGCATCTTAAAAGAGATTATGGACCGTGGTCTATTATCAGAAGACCATGTATTCATTGATTCAACTCATGTGAAGGCGAGTGCTATTAAACGCAAGTATGGCAAGAAGATCGCAAGGAAAGAAACACGTGCCTACGAGGAAAAGCTTCAAGAAGAGCTGAATCTATATTGTGAAGAAAACGGAAAAAAGCCGTTTCACCCGGAGAAGTACGTGATGAAATGAAGGAAATCAAGGTGAGAGACGAACTCTCGGGGTACTTTTTCTACAGCTGGACATGTATTCATTCTTAAAACGAATTGAATAATTTGCAAATGATATTATTTTCCTTTACATAGATTTGTTCTTACCTCTTCAATAATAGAAGGAAGTTCAGCTAAATCATTTACATATAGTTCTGTTACAAATGTATCCCATTGATAGTCTTTCTTCCAAATGCTAATCATACCAGCGTTTCTAGATGCTATGACATCATTTTCCGGATGGTCACCAACAAATATACTTTCGTTCGGATTTACTTGGAGTTTTTTTAATGCTCTTTCAAATATCTCTGGATCTGGTTTTTTAATTCCTTCCCATTCAGACACGAGGATAGCCTTGAAATACTTTTCTATGCCCAATGCCTTCAAATTATTCATCTGAAAGTCCCCAAATCCATTCGTAATCATTCCTAAAACTAAATTATTTTTTTTGAGTTTTTCCAGCATGCTTAATACATTAGGAAATGGAACACAATGATTCGGAAATTGAGAAATATAATCTTGTAATAAGTACTGCCAGTCAATTCCCTCTATCTCTAGCTCTCTCACTAATTGTTGATAGACCTTATCTTTCCATACATAACCCCTGCAATCTAACTCAATAAATCTTTTCGTATATGTATCTTTTGGAATATTGCCTACCCATTTTTTAAACCGCTCGTATTGATCGTCAATAAAATTCTTTACCGATTCATCACGGTTTAACAACGTTCCATCAAGATCAAAAATGATTGCCTTAATCATTTGTACTTCCCCTTTCTTTTCTTTTTCTATCCTCATACTTAAGGAGTTCCACCTCTACCTCTAAATCGTTGAATCTTTTCTCTAAGTTTTTTTTTTGAAATTGTGGCTTCAAACATTGCTCCAGCTGCAACTGCAAAAACTATCCATACGATAAAAGTCATATAGTTCCCCTTTACTAATGATAGATTATAATATTTTTAGTTAATTTAATTTATATTACCACTATAGAGGAACTATTGGTTAAAAGAGGGTATAAAAGATAAGCATCGTTTCCTCCACCTTACATTCTACCTTTTATGCACTTGTCAATTCACAGGACCACAATCATAAAAATAAATAAAAGACCTATCCGCCGAAGCGAATAGGTCTTCTATTAAAACTTTGAACCGCTGTCCCCATACTCATCTAGTAATTCTGCAAATGATTTGTTCTTCTCTCTTTGCTTTTTTTCAAATGCAAGCATTGCTTGTCGTTCTTCCTCTTTTTCTTGCTCTTCTGCCACTAATTGTTTCTTTGTTTCTTTTAGTTTAGCAAGCACATCAGAGGAAAGTTGATCAAACAAACCATTTCCTTCTTCTTTTTGAACAGCTGGCTTAACAGGCTGTCTTTGTTTTTTCTTTGCCAAATGTTTCACCTTCTTTTATTAACGCTTAATAATTGTAGCTACCCCTTGTCCTCCACCGATACAAAGTGTCGCTAATCCAGTTTTTGCATCCTTTTTCTCCATTTCATGAAGTAAAGAAACAAAAATTCTTGCTCCACTTGCTCCGATTGGATGGCCTAAAGCTATAGCACCACCATTAACGTTTAGTTTATCATGATCAAATGAAAGCTCTCTATCTACAGCAATCGACTGTGCAGCAAAGGCTTCATTTGCTTCAATTAAATCGATATCCGCTAGTGAAAGGTTTGATTTTTTTAGAACCTTTTTCACTGCTTCCACTGGACCAATACCCATAACACTTGGATCTACCCCAGCAGATGCATTTGCAACAATCGTAGCTAATGGTTTTATGCCCAATTCGTCTGCTTTTGCTTTAGACATAACAACTACCGCTGCTGCACCATCATTTATTCCGGAAGCATTTCCTGCCGTTACAGAACCATCCTTTTTAAAAGCTGGGCGTAAAGTACTTAATTTTTCTTGAGTGGACCCTTTTTTCGGATATTCATCGGTATCAAATATGATTGAATCTCCTTTTCGTTGAGGAATTTCTACTGGAACAATCTCATCCACAAATTTTCCTTCTTCAATTGCTTTTGCTGCACGAGCTTGGGAACGTGCAGAAAATGAATCTTGCTCTTCTCTTGTAATATTGAATTGGTCACAAAGATTTTCAGCTGTTATTCCCATATGATAATCGTTAAATGCACACCACAAACCATCAGAAATCATACTGTCTACAACTTTTTGATCTCCCATTCGGAAACCGTCTCTAGCATTTTTTAATAGATAAGGAGCTTGGCTCATATTTTCCATTCCACCTGCTACTATTATATCTGCATCTCCTGCGATAATAGCTTGAGATGCTAGATGGATTGCTTTAAGACCTGAACCACATACTTTGTTTATTGTTAATGCTGAAACAGCAACTGGTAATCCTGCTTGAATCGAAGCTTGTCTTGCTGGATTTTGTCCTAAGCCCGCTTGTAGGACATTTCCCATGATAACTTCATCTACAGAATCCTTAGCGATCCCTGCTTTTTCTAACGCTTTTTCAATAACAATAGCACCTAATTTTGTTGCAGGTATATCTTTCAGTGCCCCTTGGAAAGATCCGATTGCTGTCCTAACAGCACTTACAATAACTACTTCGTTTGTCACAGTTAAACTCCTCCTCTTAATCCCCTAAAATAAAATTTGCTTGTTTAACCATCCATTCCTTACAATATAGATGGAGGGATGATTATGTTCAGTTTACCAAAAAAAGTGACAATTATCGAGGTCGGTCCGAGAGATGGATTACAGAACGAAAAAAATGAAGTACCAACTGAAGTTAAATTAGAGTTTATCGAGAAACTTCAAAAAGCTGGTGTAAAGGAAATGGAGCTCACATCATTTGTATCACCAAAATGGGTTCCACAAATGAAGGATGCAAAAGAAATAGTAGGAAATACTACTAAATTTGGAAGGCAATTTGTTTTAACACCTAATGAAAAAGGAATTGAACTCGCAAAACAAGCGGGGGCAAATAATTTTGCGGTATTTGTAGGGGTATCAAATACATTTAATAAAAAAAATATCAATAAAACGACCGAAGAGAGTATGATCGGACTCAAACCGCTTGTGGAAGTTCTAGTTAATGAGGGTCATTTTGTACGTGCTTGCATTTCCACTGCTTTTTATTGTCCATATGAAGGATTAATTGACCCCAATAAAACTATCGAGTTATGTAGAGAATTTGTTTCTTGGGGAGTAAATGAATTAAGTGTTGCAGACACAATAGGTATGGCTAATCCAAAAGAAAGTTATATACTGTTTGAACGACTGAAAAGAGAATTTCCTGAAACACTTATCACTGCACATTTCCATGATACACGAAAAATGGGTATAGCTAATATATTTGCTGCACTCCAAGCAGGGGTTGATCGTTTTGATAGTTCAGCTGGTGGTTTAGGCGGATGTCCATTTGCGCCGGGTGCTACGGGAAATGTAGCAACTGAGGATGTCGTGAATATGCTACATCAAATGGATATTGAAACGGATATTAACCTTGATTTATTAATTGAAGCTGTTGATTCAGTTGCTCCTTTTGTGTCTAGACCAATTGAGACCGGTATGTATAAACTAGTTAAAAGCAAATAGGGGTTGATGCAATGAAAAAACGTGTAATCATATGGACGAGTTTGTTAACTAGTATTTTAACAGCTACTGCCACTGTTTTTGGTTATTTTGTCACTAATAAACTAATGTATATGAAGAAAAAAGAAGATGACTTTATACTCAATAGGGAGATAACATCAAAACGATTAGACGAAGCTTGGTTTCGTGCTGTGAATAAAACAGAGAAGTGGATTGAATCGATAAATGGATATTCGCTTAAAGCTATTTTTGTAGAACCGCTTCAAACAAATAATTACGTAATTATATGTCATGGAGTAACAGAAAATAAAATTAATTCTCTTCGTTTTGTTCGCATGTTCGAACGATTAGGATTTAACAGTGTCGTTTATGATCATCGTAGGCATGGAGATTCTGGTGGAAAAACAACAAGTTTTGGATTTTATGAAAAAATTGATTTGCAATCTATTGTAGAAGCAGTAAGAGAACGTGCTGGAGAAAATGCAATCATAGGGATACACGGAGAATCAATGGGTGCTGCGACTATGATACTATATGCAGGCTCCATAATAGATGATGCTGATTTCTATATTTCCGATTGTTCTTTTTCAAATTTTGAAGAACAAGTTCTTCATATTATGCGACAAACAACCCCTCTTCGATCCAGCTTAGCTATTCGCTTCGCTAACTTATTTTTAAAAATGCGGGATGGTTATACATTAAATCTTGTATCTCCGATCGATGTGGTGGATCAAATAGAGAAACCGGTGTTGTTTATTCATAGTTTAGAGGATGATTTTATTCTTCCGGTAATGACAGAAGAATTGTACGAAAAGAAAAAAGGTCCTAAGTCATTAAAGCTTTTTGATATTGGGGCACATGCAAAATCTTTCAATGAAAATAGCGAGGAGTACGAACAAGTTGTTGCGGACTTTTTACAACAAAATAATTTATTAAACAAATAAAAAGCACTCCATTGAGTGCTTTTATTTGTTTTGCATTTTATTCATTTGATTCATCATTTGTTTTACTTGTTTCTCAGAAGGCTTGCGACCCATTTGTGCCATCATCATACGAAGCATTTGTTCATTAATAGGTGGATTTTCTTTTAAATATTTCATCATATATTGACGTGCAGCATAAAAGCCTATTGCAGCTCCAGCAATTAATGCAACGATTACAATAACAATCCAAATCCAAGTTTGCATACTTTCTCCTCCTTTACGTTCTTGTCTACGTGTACAAGACACCACTGAAAATTATACTATAGATTCTTTATCCAGACTATATAAATTCAAAAAAAGTAATTTAGACTAAATATAACTTCTTCCAGTGAGATTAACTTTCTAGAATTGTTTATCCTACAAAGATAAAAAGCAATTCGAATACTTTACGATGTAAGTATTCGAATTGCTTTAAAGTATCTATTACTTTTCAAGCAAGTTTTTCATTTTGGAAACGACATTCTCAACCGAGAAACCATATTCTTTCATAACGATTTCGCCCGGAGCACTTGCGCCAAATTTATCAATCGCTATTACATCTCCCTCAAATCCAACATATCGATGCCAACCAAGAGATGCTCCCATTTCAATAGCGAGGCGTTTAGTTAAATGTGAAGGTAATACAGATTTTTTATATTCACTGTCCTGTTGCTCAAATAAGTCCCATGAAGGCATAGACACAACCGAAACTTGTATTCCATCCTTCGCAAGAACCTCTTGCGCTTCAATGGCAAGGCTAACTTCTGATCCAGTAGCAAGTAAGATAGCTTCCGCTTGTTCATTAGGAGAAATTACATAGGCACCTCTAGAAACACCCTCACTCGCTTTCTCCACAGAACCCTTAAGTGTTGGTAGATTCTGTCTTGAAAGAACAAGAATTGTTGGCTTGTTTTTAGAAGATACTGCAAGCTTCCATGCTTCTTTCGCTTCATTTGCATCAGCTGGACGAATGACAGATAATCCTGGCATTGCTCGTAAAGATGCTAAATGTTCAACTGGCTCATGTGTCGGACCATCTTCCCCAACAGCGATACTGTCATGAGTGAACACATATGTTACAGGAAGTCCCATAAGAGCAGATAATCGAATTGCAGGTCTTACATAATCACTGAACACAAAGAAAGTACCACCAAATACATGGAGTCCACCATGTAATGCCATTCCATTTAGAGCAGCACCCATTGCAAATTCACGAACACCAAACCAAATGTTCTTACCTTCGTAATTTAGTGGAGAAAAATCTCCAGCATTTTTAATTGTCGTTTTATTGGAGCCAGCTAAGTCCGCGCTTCCTCCAAAGAAGGAAGGTAAATTTTGAGCTATTGCATTAATTGCATCACCAGATGCTGAACGAGTTGCATGAGATGAGCCTTCCTCATATACTTTCATAGCTTCATCAAAGTTCTCAGGTAATTCCCCATTTATCGCACGTTTTAATGTATCTGCAAGTTCAGGAAATTCATTAGAGTAAGCATGGAACTTTTCATTCCAAGCACTTTCTTGTTCAACACCTAATCGTTTTGACGCTTCTTTAAACGTTTCGTATACTTCATCTGGTACATGGAAGTCCGCCTCAAACGACCATTTATAAGATGCTTTCGCTAATAATGTTTCGTCTTTACCTAATGGCATACCATGAGCATCTGATTTACCCGCTCTATTTGGTGAACCAAACCCTATTACTGTTTTAACTTCAATAAGTGTTGGTTTATCATTTTGCGCTTTAGCTTTTTCAATTGCTGCAGATATCTCTTCTAAATCATTACCATCTTTTACAAAAATATAATTCCATCCGTAAGATTCAAAACGTTTCTCTACTTTTTCTGAGAAAGATTTATTCAAATCTCCATCTAAAGAAATATCATTACTATCATAAAGAACAATTAATTTACTTAATTGCAAATGTCCAGCAAGTGAAATCGCTTCTGCTGCTACACCTTCCATTAAATCTCCATCTCCGCAAAGAGCATACGTGTAATGATCTACCACTTCATAATTTGGTTTATTATAAGAAGCTGCTAAATGAGCCTCTGCCATTGCCATTCCAACAGCCATTCCGATACCTTGTCCAAGAGGTCCTGTTGTTGCTTCTACCCCTGCTGTGTGACCAAACTCTGGATGTCCTGGAGTTTTAGAATTCCACTGTCTAAAGTTTTTAATCTCTTCCATAGGAAGATCATATCCACCAAGGTGTAATAGACTATACAGAAGCATAGAACCATGACCCGCCGATAAAACAAATCGATCACGATTGAACCAATTAGGATTATTTGGGTTATGTCGTAAATGCTTTGTCCAAAGCGTGTAAGCCATTGGAGCTGCTCCCATTGGTAAACCTGGATGACCAGAATTCGCTTTATCTATAGCATCAATTGATAAAGTACGAATGGTATTAATTGCAAGTAAATCTGATTGAAGTGACATATTTGACATCCTCTCAAGCTAATTTTTTCTATATCTATAGTTTAGACAACAATCTTTGCATTATCAATGGTTTCTTAATGATTGATTAATTCAGAAATTTTCCTTTTTTAGCTTGTTGCACCTTAAGTGGTGTCACATCATTACCTGCAGGATCCACAATTTTCACACTTTCAATTGTATCTCTCATTGTTGCACGAAATGTCTCTAAATATTCTTTTCTTAATGAACTTTGTTCTTTTGCTTCCTCAACAGATAATCCAGAAGACTTTGATTTTCTAGATAGTTCACCAATTCTTGCTAGTTTTTCCTTACTAAGCATAACAATCACCCTTTATATTTTATTCTTATATAAAGGTAAGGAAAAAACACACAGAGTGCAAGCCTTTACCCTCCATGTGTTTCAATAAATTCAATATATCGTCTATGTACTGTTGCTTTACTTATATCAAAACCTAAACCTTTTAATGTGGAAGCAATTTCTTCAAACGTCAACCCAGCATTACGCAATCTTACGATTTCATCAACTGGGACTTCAATTCGTTCTCTACCTTCTTGATTTCCTCGCATCTTTAAATTCTTTTCTGGACGGAACCCTTGCGATACTGCACGTTTCATTCCACGCTTTATTTTAGCATTATGCAATTTCCGTTGATATTCTTCAACTAGAGCCAAAATTTCTAAAAGCATAGAGTCCATTTCATTTAAATTTAATACTCCTTTATCTTGAAGTGTAAAGACAGAAGTATTTGTTTTTTGAAGTAAATGTAAAACTGCCATCCTTCCATTGCCACGACCTATTCGAGTCTCATCTTGAACAAATACAGCTTTTATTTCTTCTTCTTTAATAAAGGACAATAAATCAAGTAACCCTTCTCTTTCCATATCGTAACCACTATGCTGATCTGTAAATATTCTTGCTATCTCATACCCTTGAGCAAGTGCAAAGCCGGTTAGCTCTTCCTCTTGTCTTACTAGAGACGATTCCTGTGTCTCTTTTTCAGTACTAACTCGACAATATATTACCGCTTTCATTCACTATCCCCTGCTAACTCTGTGGAATTATCCAAATGAAAATGTTCCGTTTCATTCGGAATTATTAATACATCTCCTGCTTTTATATGTGCGGAATGTAAATTATTTAAATTCATTACTTCATTGATCCATGCATCTCTTGATTTTTCGGATTGAAACTTATCAGCAAGCGCCCACAATGAATCACCTGGTTCTACTTTTATTTTATATTCTTCTTCAGCAACTTGAGAGTTTATAATAACAATTGATAAGATGAAAGTTACGCTTAATCCTAAAAATAAAGTAAGAAAATAATTTTTTGCTAACAATTTCATTTAAATTACCCCTTTTATAGAATGTTTGTTCGGTATGTATGTTCTTATATTAAAACGAACACATGTTTTTGTCAACAACTTTTAGAACCTATGTTTGCATTTCATTATATAGGCTGATATACTATAAATAAGAAAAAACAGTTCTATAATAAAAAGAGGTGAAGGTATTGAAGAAAGCATCTAAACGACAAGAAGATATATTAGCATTCATAAAAGAAGAAGTGCGAAAAAAAGGATATCCACCTTCCGTACGTGAAATAGGTGAAGCGGTTGGACTCGCTTCTAGCTCTACAGTACACGGTCATTTAGCAAGATTAGAAAGCAAAGGATTGATAAGAAGAGATCCTACAAAACCTCGTGCCATCGAAATTCTTGATGGTACAAGCGCTACTATAGAAAGACAAGGTGTTGTTCATGTACCGTTAGTTGGTAAAGTAACAGCGGGACTTCCAATAACAGCAATTGAAAATGTTGAAGAATTCTTCCCTCTTCCTGAAACGTTTGGTACATCTGACGATCATTTGTTTATGCTTGAAATTATGGGTGACAGTATGATTGAAGCAGGCATATTAAATGGAGATTATGTTGTAGTAAAACAACAACAATCTGCTAATAATGGTGAAATTGTAGTTGCAATGACAGAGGACGATGAAGCAACTGTAAAACGTTTTTTCAAAGAAAAATCTTTTTTCAGGTTACAACCTGAAAACTCCTCAATGGATCCAATTATCGTCAACTCAGTAACAATACTAGGAAAAGTTGTAGGTGTTTATCGTCACATTCAATAGATTCATGGTTGACTTGACAGATAGAGTTATAATCCGTATGATTACGTAGAGCCGATATCATATCTAAA
This sequence comes from Bacillus sp. Cr_A10, assembly GCF_029222665.1. Classification (NCBI taxonomy): domain Bacteria; kingdom Bacillati; phylum Bacillota; class Bacilli; order Caryophanales; family Bacillaceae; genus Bacillus; species Bacillus sp. Cr_A10. The sequence goes on along the minus strand of NZ_JARHXR010000008.1, from coordinate 194,286 downwards.
CAAAAAGTGGACATTTTTGTTTAGATCATCGAAAAAACTCCTTGACCTCATGGTCGAGGGGTTTTTGTCATTTTAAAAATAATATAATCTCGGATACATAATTCTATTAATATGTGTTTGTCTATAGTTTTATTCTAGTAAGTACTATTATTTCATTTGTAAAGACTTCATCTAAAGGAGTAGTTTCCGGAATAATGTATATAAACACCTTGTTAGTTACACTTTCAATAATAAATTTAACACTCAGAAAATCTCTCTGAGCGTTATTATATTCAAAATAAATAAATGTATATTTTAAATTTAATAATCATTAATATAACAATAACTAGCAAAGCCAAAGTCTCAAGCGATTTATCGGTTTATAAGTACAGCTTCAGTAAACCACAGATCTTGTAAAACTTTAACCGACTGATACTTACTAATGGACTTCTATCGTTACCAAAGTCTATTCCTTTGTTTGATTCAACAGTGATTGAATGCATAAGAGAAGGACTAATGTAAGTCTATTAAGTTAATATATTTTTCTTTTTTCATTTTTTCTAACAATAATTAGACATAAAAAAATAGTCTCACTCTATTATGAGTGAGACCATATCTGACAATCTTTTAAGTCAAATATATATGAGAAAAATGAAGGGAGATCACATTTGTTTCTCTATATTTATATACCCCAATTTAAAAAGATAAAACTAGATTTTTTCTAAATGTAATTTTCAAAAAATAAAAGGAGTAAAATTAAAAATATAGGGTACATTTAAGTTAGTTCATATTTCACTTAATACCTAACTCTAAGATTTCTTTACAGAAAAGAGAGCTTGGTGGGAGGTGATTAATTGAAAAAAGTCTATGGTATTAAAAGCTTAGTAGAGTATCTTGATTCAGTAAATTTTCCAATGTCTGAATCAAAAATTAATGATTTAATATTAAAAAAAGAGATACCTCATCAAAAACCTCTTTCCACTATGCTTGTTTTTAATCTAGAACATATTGATTGGTGGATTGAAGAACAGCGATTAAAGCCATAGTACTACGCCCTACATTATGTAGGGCACATAACTTTAATATTTACTATTTCTTTTTCCTTAAAAATAGTTCATAATGAGGGTGTAAAAGAAGCTTTAAAAGGAGAAATGTCTTATGATTTTCATCAAGAATGAGCTAAATTATTTGTTAGAGGATTATAGAAATTGTGAAAATTCTTCTATTAAAGAACTAATACTACAAGATATTAATCTTTTAAAAGAAGCTTTGGCTATTTTACAACAAAATGAACAAGATTCCTATCCTATAAATTAATACTAACTTATTAAAAACAATACAATCTTAGCATCTTTGATTAAATAATGCTCCATATCTTTCCTCACAAATAACTCAGAGTTTTTTTATAGATAATTTTAATCCTCTAATATACAACTTCGCAGCATATACATTTATGCAGTAAATAACATACATCTCTTTTCGATTTAAAGTGTTAGGTGAAAAAATTTTCTACATAATTGTTATAAAGAACTGTTATTTAACATTTTATTTAAAACAAAAAAGAGCCCTCCAATAGAGCTCTGTTATATTTATTTATGTTTTCTCATAGCTTGTTCTATCGTAGAATGTGTATCTATATTGGAAAAGTCTATCCCGAGTTGTACAGTTGTTTGAGCAATACTTGGTCGTAACCCAGATAGGCTTGATGTAACTCCAATCAACTTTAATGCATCAATCATATGAAATAGTTGCTGTGCAACCATTGTATCCACTACTGGAACACCAGATAAATCAATATACAAATGGCGGATGTGAGAATCAGCACATTGCTTTAACACCTGCTCTAGCATCACCTTTGCCCTGTTCGTATCAATCTCTCCTACTAACGGCAATACTGCTGTCTTATTAACCAATTCGATAATTGGTGCACTTAGTTCCATTATCATTTCTTGATGAGCAATTAAACGACTTTCTGTTTGTCTAATAAATTCATTACTAAATTTTAGTATGACTCCATTAATCGTTTCAATAATTGCACTATGACATTTAAAAATTTGTTTAATTGTAAGTTCTTCTGGATACTGTTCAACAAATTCTTCTATTAATTCTAAATATAAGTATTGCTGACGAAAGAATTCCCCGATTATCTCAGTTAAAGGAGTCTTCTGATGCCCTTCATCTTCTACGACAGTTTCCACAAAATCATCAAAGATTTCTAAGAATTCTTCACTTGGCTCATTAAATAAATAAACAAACTTTTCTTGAAATCTATGATTCTGTTTTTTAAGCTTATCTATTTCTTCTGGATTTAAGGTACCGTATATTCCTTTTTGATCTTTATTAAGTGTTGCATACCAACGCTCTGTTATTAACCATGTTCTTTCACGAAGAAAGTCATATAATAATTTATTGCGAATCATTCCGTTCCTCCTACTTTATTATTGCTATGTACTCAAGTATAGCAAATGCATAAGAGTTTGTAATAATTTAATAATCTAAAAAAATAAGAGTTTCATCTTTCCAAAAGAACCGCCATCCTATGAATGTGTACTATTAAATTTTGTGCTGTTCCAGTTAATAATTAGCTAGCTCCCTACCTTCTCCACTCGCTTTAGTGGAAGCTTATCTTCTATGCTGTATCGATTAGAATTCCAGTAAATAGCTAGTTTTTATCCAAAGACAATAATATGGAATAGTTTAATAAAATTAATAAACTTTAAAAGCAGTGCAAGCAATAATTGTTTGCACCGCTTTTCTGTAATGCAGAATAAAAAGTACTTAAAAGTCTTCAGATAAAAATTTATCTATGTCTATAATTATATTTTTTAGAACATCTATCGAGTTAATAATATCATCGTTATAGTCTAGGCTATGATTAACACCAGAAATTAATTGTGACGTTAAATTTTTGTTTTGTATCAATCTATCATATAACTCTTCCTTATAAACTTGATCTTTATCCCCAATTATACAAAACCCTTTGCTTCCAATATTAACTATAGTTTCTAAGACTTCGTCTAAATTTAATAACGGGGTTAACCAAATTGCTTTTGCTTCCTTAAACTTTTCTCTTCGTAATTCTGAGCTCATAGCTATTGTTCCTAAGGATTTCCCAATAAAATAAAAATTTGTGTATGAGTTAGTTTCTAAAACAGTATCTATAACTAACCTTGAATCCATTTTTACTGCTTTAATTATCTCTTCTTTGTTAAAGTCACTATAAAAATCTGTGTTATAAGAATAATTGACTTCTAAAATATCTTTATTGTTATTAAAAATAATTCCACTTATATAATGAAAAACTGGACTATTTACTGTGTATCCTGAACCTGGTAGTAAGATGTATAAGTCCTGAGAGTCTTCTTTTTTACCGTATAATTTATACGGAATTTTAAACCCTTTATACCCCTCTATACTCTCTTTTATAATTTTCATCTTATAAACCCCCTCCTTCATGCCCCCCTGCAAACATTGTTCTCTTTATGAAATACACTTATTTTATTTTTTTAATAATTGAAATGTCGTAATAAGTTTTTATTCTTTTACAAAACCATGTACTCTAATTAAATTATTCTCTAAATCACTTAAATAAAATTCATAGTAGTTAAAAATAGGATTTTGAATCTCTTCTACCCGCACTCCTTTTTCCTTAAAAATCCGATAGGTCTCAAATATATCATCGCTTTGTAAGTCCAGTGCAGCGCTTTTGGGCAACTTATTCTTCTCACTTGCTTTAAAACGATTACTGATTGCAAGTTTAGTGTGTTCATTTAGAGAAAAGAAGTAAGCGACATCAATATTGCTAGTTGGTTTAGTCCCTAAAAGGTCTGAATACCATTCAACCGCACTAAGTAAATCCTCTACAAAATGCCATATAACTACATTTCCATTTATACCATTACTTTGAATAGATGTTTTTGTCATACATTCCTATCCCCCATTAAAATATTCATTTTATAAAATATTCTCTATGACATTATGAAATACCTTTCATAGTTAATCAAAAGAATCTTATATTGAAAGACTAAAAATCCAAACACAAATAACTTAAACCAAAAATAAGAACAGACATATACTAAAAAAATGCGCTTAAAGCACTGATAAACCTATTTAGAAAGGATGTAAGTATTAGTTCGAAAATGGATTACACTTCATTAAATTACTCTTAGTTATCTTTCATAGCAAATTTTTAGATTTTTGTATTCAACCAATTCTAAGATCTTTTTTAAGATATCCATTTTAATTTGGGCACAATCTTGTGCCATCTCGAAGGAAGCCCCTCCAGTCACCCTCCAGTTAGTTCAGAAAAATTAGTTCTTCTAACTAAGCAAAAGAACCAGTCGGTGAAAAATGAATTACATAGGATGAACTATCTAACAAACGGGAGGTGTTTGAAATGGGTTATGATTGTTATCCATGTTACGGGTACGGGTATGGACCTGAGTATAATAGACCTTATGGTTCAGGATTCGCTTTAATTGTTGTTTTATTTATTCTATTGATTATCATTGGCGCAAGTTTCGTAAACCATGGTAGATATGGTGGCGACGATTGCTAACAACATCCTTATAAAAATCATTCATTAGAGACAGGTTTCTTTTACCTGTCTTTTCATTATTTATTCCACCCCACCTTCACTACACCTACAGGATTCTCTGAAAGGTATTTACGAACCGTCAACGTTTTAAGGTATGAATTTTTTTGGGATATTTTTCAAACCATTAATTGAAAGACGTATTAGTAAAGGTGAAGATGCTTCTTAAAAATGGACAGACTTTGTCCAAAAGATAGTCAACCATGCCAAAGACTTTTCAGTTTAAGTCCTACTAACGAATTTTAGAAGAGCAGACATAAAACCTTTACCAACCCACTCATTACGACATACGTATGTAGTTTTACTAATGGAAGCCAAAGCGGATATTAAGTATATTCAAAAACAACTGGGACATGTTAGATTTCTAATAACCGTTGATGTATACGCTTATATTTCTAATAAAACAAAAAAGAAAAACACCGAACGAGTCGACTCACGACTGAACGATGTTTTCAAATAATATTTTTATAGCTTTTTATTGGGGTGAAATTGGGGTGTTCCTTTTTAAAACACCCCATAAATCAAGTCCATAAACCCCGCTAAATCAATCTTAGTACATCTTCAAGTATTGTTCACGTTCCCAAGGATGTACAGTTGTACGGAACATATCCCACTCGATTTCTTTTGCTTCTACGAAGTTAGCGTAAATATGTTCGCCAAGTGCTCCGCGGATTATTTCGTTTTTACCAAGCTCTTGAATAGCAGCGTGAAGAGTAGGTGGTAAGTTGTGAATACCATTTTCTATGCGTTCTTCTTCTGTCATAACATAAATATTACGATCTACTGCAGGTGGTGGTGTCATTTTGTTTTTGATACCATCTAAACCAGCTTGAAGAATAACTGCCATTGCTAAATATGGATTTGCTGCAGGATCTACTGAACGAACTTCGATACGAGTGCTCAATCCTCTAGATGATGGAATTCGAATCAACGGGCTACGATTTTGACCAGACCAAGCTACGTAACATGGTGCTTCGTATCCAGGTACTAGACGTTTATATGAGTTTACAGTAGGATTCGTAATAGCAGTAAAGCTTTGAACATGTTTTAATACGCCTGCCATAAATTGCATGGACGTTTCACTCATTTTCAATTCTGCTGAATCATCGAAGAATGCATTTTCTTTTCCTTTAAATAAAGAAACGTTAAAGTGCATTCCTGAACCATTAACACCGAAAAGTGGTTTTGGCATGAATGTCGCATGCAAACCATGTTTACGAGCAATCGTTTTAACTACTAATTTAAATGTTTGAATATTGTCGCAAGCTGTAACTGCATCAGCATATTTAAAATCGATTTCATGTTGTCCTGGAGCTACTTCATGGTGAGATGCTTCAATTTCAAAGCCCATTTCTTCAAGTTCTAACACGATATCACGACGGCAGTTTTCTCCAAGATCAACTGGTGCTAAGTCAAAATAACCACCATGGTCATTAAGTTCAAGAGTTGGCTCCCCTTGAGCGTCAAGTTTAAATAAGAAGAATTCTGGCTCAGGTCCTAAGTTGAAGCTTGTGAATCCTAATTCTTCCATTTCTTTCAATACGCGTTTCAAATTACTACGTGGATCGCCGGCAAATGGTGTACCATCCGCTTTATTAACATCACAGATTAGACGAGCAACTTTCCCTTTCCCAGTAATCCAAGGGAATACTACCCATGTATCTAAATCTGGAACTAAATACATATCAGATTCTTCAATTCGAACAAATCCTTCAATAGAAGATCCGTCAAACATCATTTTATTATCGAGAGCTTTATCGAGCTGACTCACTGGAATTTCAACATTTTTAATCGTACCTAGTATGTCTGTAAACTGAAGACGAATAAAATTCACCTCGTGTTCTTGAACGAACTTTTTAATATCCTCTTTTGTATACTTGCCCATTTTTTCACTCTCCTAAAAAGTTAATATATATGAACCTCGTTCTATCGAAAGAAACGAGATAGGTCCCCTTGTCTTAAAGATGCACGTTGTTGCCTTTGAGCAAGCTGCATCTCTTCTTTAACAATTGCACGTAATTCTTTGTCCGAAATTACTTGTCGTACTTCTTTCGAAGCAGCTGGATTCTTTTTCATTTCAAAAATTTGCTTAATACCAGCAATATTCACTCCTGTTTTGAGCAAATCTTTAATTTCTAATAATACATCAATGTCATCTAACGAAAACATTCGCTGCTTACCTTCTGTACGTGCAGGGTGAACAAGTTCCTGCTCTTCATAATATCTAATTTGTCTTGCTGTTAATCCTGTTAACTGCATGACTATATTCATGGATAGCAGTGGCATAGAACGTCTCCATTCCTTTTCCATCGCTGCACCTCCTAGTAGGTTATAAAAATAGTATATGTGATGTTAGCTTACATGTCAACATCATGTCAGAAAAACTTACATTTATTTTTATCTTAATGAATATCACTTACTGTTTTGCTTACTGCCTATTTTTTTAATGTTTGTAAGGCTCCTAATATTGCATATTTCACATGCTCATACGTTAAACCACCTTGTATAAACGCAGTAAAAGGAGGACGGATTGGTCCGTCAGCTGTTAACTCCATACTTGATCCTTGAATAAATGTTCCAGCGGCCATGATAACATCATCTTCATAACCAGGCATATAAGCAGGCTCAGGTGCAAATTGAGCATTTACAGGGGAATGTAATTGAATTGCTTTGCAAAATTGAATCATTTGCTCTGCTGTTTGGAATGAAACGGATTGAATAAGATCCGTTCTCTTTTCAGAAAAGTGTGGTTCAGTTGTCATGCCAGCATCTTCTAATACTGCAGAAGTAAAAATAGCCCCTTTTACAGCTTGTGAGACAATATGAGGAGCAAGGAAAAACCCTTGATACATATCTAATAACGTATTTAGAGAAGCACCTGCTTCCGCTCCTATTCCAGGTGACGTCATTCGATAAGCACATTTTTTTACTAAGTCACTTTTACCAGCAATATATCCACCCGTTTTAGCTATACCCCCGCCAGGATTTTTTATGAGTGAACCTGCCATTAAATCTACACCGATGTTAGTTGGCTCTAATTTTTCCACAAATTCTCCGTAACAATTATCAACAAAAATAATACTGTCTTTTTTAATTGATCTTATTTTTTGAACCATTTCTTCGATTTCACTAATAGTAAAAGAAGGACGTACTGCATATCCCTTTGAACGTTGGATTGCGATCACTTTCGTATTTTCTGTGACTTTATTTTCAACGCTTTTCCAATCCACTTTTCCTGTCTCTAAGAGATCCACATGTTGATAAGAGATTCCAAAGTCAACAAGTGAACCAGTATCCTCTCCTTGACCGCTAACAATAGATTGGAGCGTATCATATGGTTTACCTGTTATGTATAGAAGTTCGTCTCCTGGACGTAATACACCAAACAAACTTATCGATATAGCGTGTGTCCCTGAAATAATTTGTGGACGAACGAGCGCCGCCTCTGCCCCAAATGTTGTCGCATATACCTTTTCTAGGGTATCACGACCTTCGTCATCGTACCCATAACCAGTGGATGGTTGGAAATGATGGTCACTTACATGATGGGACTTGAAAGCATTAATCACTTTTTGTTGGTTAAAAAATGCTATTTTTTCTACCTCCTTATGAAAGGATGTAATTTTTTCTTCAGCCTTATCTGCTATAGCTAATATTTCGTCTGACAATGTTGTATGAAAGTTCATGTTATTCTCTCCTAATTTTTCTTGAAAAACACCATGAGAAAAGACTAATCTCATAAAATGAAATTAGTCCTCCCCATTAGAACTGTAATTCGCCTTCCCATTCTTGCATGCCACCAACAATATTTGTTACTGTATATCCATTCTCTTCTAGAATTTCACACGCCATTGCACTGCGTCCACCAGCTTTACAAACAATATATTGAGGAACTGTTTTATCGATTTGATCAAAACTAGTTTCAATTTGTCCTAATGGAATATGCTTGGCACCGGGAATAATTCCGTTTGCAACTTCTTCCTTTTCACGGACATCTATTATGCTAAATTGTTCTCCAGCATCTATTTTTTGTAGAAGCTCTTCTGCTGTTATAAAGTTCATTTTACTCGCCACTTTCTGTATAGATTCCTACAAATAATAATAGGAGTATTTCTAAAAGTCAATTTATCAAACTTCTTCAGTGTTGATATCTACAGATTTGGATGGTGAGAAAGTAGAAATTGCATGCTTATAGATTAATTGCTGTTTACCCTCAGATTCAAGTAAAACAGTAAAATTATCATATGATTTAATAACGCCTTTCAATTGAAAACCATTTAACAAAAATACGGTGACATAAATATTATTCTTTCTTAATTGATTTAAATAATTGTCCTGAATATTCATAGGTTTCATTCCAATACCCCCAAAGTATGCATTTTACATCAAATAGACTCTTCCACTCATTACTATTCGCTTTAATTACTCATTTTCCTGCAAAATAGCTTTAATTTCTTTTATTATTCTTTCTGATTCAGTAAATGGATCATACCAGTGTATTTCCATTTTGTTTCGAAAGTAAGTTAGTTGGCGTTTTGCATATCTACGTGAATTTTGCTTTAAGTTATCAATAGCTTCTTCTAAAGAAATTTTCCCATCCAAATATTCGTAGATTTCTTTATAACCAATTGCTTGAATTGATTGGACATCTCGAATACCTATTCTGTGAAGGCCTTTTACTTCATCTAGTAATCCTTTATCCAACATAATATCCACTCTTTTATTGATTCTTTCATAAAGAAGTGCTCGGTCGATGGTAAGTCCGATAATATAATGAGGGTATATTTTTTCATTCCCTTGATTTTGTTCAATTTCATTTTTTCTTTTACCGCTTAATTCCACTCGTTCAATAGCTCTCATAATTCGTTGAACATTATTCGGGTGGATTTCGTTAGCAGCGATTGGATCAAGTTCAATTAATCGGGTATATAAATCGTCTGAAGATAACTGCTCTAATTCTTTCATCAAGTTACTATCCGTTTTATGCTCTTCCGTAAAACGAAAATCATATAATACAGATTGAATGTATAGCCCTGTTCCTCCCACTATTATAGGAACACGACCACGTAGCGCAATCTCTTCTATTTTTTCACGGACTATTCGTTGATATTCAGCAACAGAAAAAGTGTCAGTAGGTTCTTTGATATCCAATAAATGATGAGGAACCCCTTCCATTTCTTCTATAGTGATTTTAGCAGTTCCAATAGTTAATCCACGATATACTTGCATAGAATCGCCGTTAATGATTTCTCCATTGCATGCTTTTGCAAGCTCTATACTGAGTGCAGTCTTACCGACAGCTGTAGGACCTACAATTGCCACTACAAAAGGTTTTTCAGTCATTATTCATCATCCATTTTTCAATAACATTGAAAGTATCTAATTTATTTTTTTCTAATAATATTTCGTGCCTTGCATTTTCCACTAAATGTACGGTTATATTTTTCATCCCTGCATTTGACAAACCTTTCGCAACTTTAAAAATGTCCTTCCCATCTTTCCCCACCGGATCCACTGCTCCACTAATCAAGAGAACTGGTAGATCCTGGCGTATGCGGACAACCTCTTTGTTTTTATGAATCGTCTTTAGACCATCAAACAAATCGATAAAAAACTGGTTTGTAGGAATAAATCCACACATCGGGTCATCTACATATTTTCTCACTTCTTCTGTATCCGTACTTAACCAATCGAAAGGAGTTTGAGCTTCCTTTATTTTATTATTAAATCCACCAAAGGATAAATTGTTAAGGATCTTACTTTCGGTTTTTGGTGATTTAAATTTAGAAGCCATTTTACCAATGATTAAACCAACGTCTCCCATTACTCCTGGATTAAAAGTAGTTCCGCAAAGAATTACTTTTGATAAAGAGTCACTATACTTCTGTATATATCTACGTGCAACAAAGGAGCCCATGCTATGTCCAAATAATATTAGCGGTATTTCTACCAAGTCTTCTCGAACCTTCAGCAACACTTCACGAACGTCCTCTGTAACAAGTTCAAATCCATTAGCCTCGGCAAAATATCCCTGTTGTCCATTTTTAGCAACTGTTCTACCGTGTCCTCTATGATCATGACCACTAACTATATATCCTTTGTTTACGAAAAAATTGGCGAATTCCTCATAACGACCAATATGCTCAGCCATTCCATGTAGTATATGGACATGACCAATCGGATTTTGTTCTGGTAAATATTTAACAACATGGATCAAATGCCCGTCAGACATTTGAGCTTCAATAATGGATTTCATTAAGCTTCCCTACTTCCCCCTAAAGTCGCTTGCATCAGAAGTTTGTCTAGTTGTTTTTGGAAATTATCTGTTTCTTTTTCTGTGTAGTTTAATAATTGTTTCATCTCTTGTAATATTTCATTTTTATAAGCTTTGTACTGATTTACCTGAAAATATAGCATGCCTGTTCTACGGACTAAAAAGTCAGAAGGAGAGTAAGCCATCTCTTCATGTATCGCATAATAAACTTGTGCTAAAACACTTAATGGTAATTTTGAGTTATTGGATGCTTTCAATAAATGCGCATACTGAAAAAGTTTATCTACATTCGAGCCATAAAATTTAGCGAGTTGTCTTCCTTCTTCTATAGTAAGTCCATATGATTGCGCAAGTCTTTCTTTCGAAGCAATAAATGCCCTAAAGTTTTCTGAGCCACCTACATCTCCTCCAGAGAGAACTAGATGTTTTGTTACACATGGGCCATAATTATAATCTCCCAGTTGTTTTGAAATAGTATCTACAATGGACTCAGCCATTTTCCGATATCCCGTCAGTTTTCCACCTGCAATCGTGAATAAGCCTGAATCGGATTGCCAAACCTCATCTTTACGGGAAATCTCGGAAGGATTTTTTCCATCTTCATAAATGAGTGGACGGACCCCGGCCCAGGTAGACTCAACACATTCTTCCGAAATTCGAACATCTGGGAACATATACTGTATTGCTTTTAAAAGATATTGTACATCCTCTTTTGTCGCTACAGGATTTTGTATATCTCCTTCAAAAAAAGTATCTGTTGTTCCTACATATGTTTTACCTTCCCGTGGGATAGCAAAAATCATTCGCTTATCGGGTGTATCAAAATAGATTGGTTGTCTGAGTGGAAAGTATGCTTGATCGATAACAACATGAACGCCCTTAGTGAGTCTCAATTTTTTATTATTATCCATAGAATCTAGAGCTCGGACAGTATCCACCCAAGGACCAGTTGCATTAATAATCTTTTTTGCATGAATTGTGATTTTCTTATTATTCACTTGGTCTATTACTTCTGCACCGATAGCCTTATATTGGTCGTTATAGACAAATGATTTTACTTTTGCATAGTTTAGACAAACTGCTCCTTTTTCAATCGCTTTTTTAATTACTTCGATTGTCAACCTTGCATCATCCGTCCGGTACTCTACGTAGTATCCGCCTCCTCGAAGACCGTTACTTTTTAATAATGGTTCTTTTTGAAGGGTTTCTTCTGCTGAAAGCATATGTCTCTTTTCTTCCTTTTTTACTCCAGCTAAAAAGTCATATACCTTCAAGCCAAGGGAAGTTGTTTTCGGGCCAAACGTTCCTTTTTTGTGGAATGGAAGTAGCATCCATTCTGGCTCCGTCACGTGAACAGCGTTTTCATATACAATTTCCCTTTCTTTTCCAACATCTGCTACCATCTTGACTTCAAATTGTTTTAAATAACGTAATCCACCGTGCACTAATTTGGTGGATCTGCTAGAAGTACCTGCTGAAAAGTCTTGCATTTCTACAAGTGCCACGGACATTCCTCTTGTAACAGCATCTAAAGCGATACCTGCTCCGGTAATTCCACCACCAATAACTAGTACATCAAATTCATAAAAATTTAATGTATTTAATATTTGTTCACGTTCGACAGAAGATTTCATCCTTACACCTCATCATCCAGTTTAAATATTCTTGTTGCCTCAACTGCTTTTTTCCAACCTCTATAAAGTTGACTTCGTTTAGTTTCATCCATTTTTGGTTCATATAATCTTTGGCTTTCCCGCATTGCTGAAAGCTCTTGCTCATTTTTCCAAAATCCTGTAGAAAGTCCAGCTAAAAATGCCGCACCTAATGCTGTTGTTTCATTCAACTTAGCCAGTTCCACCGGCACATTTAACAAATCACTCTGGAATTGCATAAGAAATTCATTACTCACAGCCCCTCCGTCTACACGGAGTACTTCTACGTCAACCATTGAATCGTTTTCCATCGTATCTAATACATCTTTTGTTTGATAAGCAAGGGATTCAAGTGTCGCACGTATAAAATGCTCTTTTGTAGTTCCACGGGATAATCCAAAAATAGACCCTCTTGCATCTGAATCCCAATAAGGAGTGCCCAATCCAACAAAAGCAGGAACCACATAAACACCTTCTGTTGACTCTACTCTATTAGCGTAACTTTCTGATTCCGCAGCATTTTTAAACATGCGCAAACCATCTCGCAACCATTGAATCGCAGAACCAGCAACAAAAACACTACCTTCTAAAGCATAAGTTACTTTTCCATTTAACCCCCATGCAATTGTTGTCAGTAATCCAGATGACGAGGAAATTGCTTCTTCTCCCGTATTAAGTAGCATGAAGCAGCCAGTTCCATACGTATTTTTAGCCATACCTTTATCAAAACAACATTGACCAAATAGAGCCGCTTGTTGATCCCCCGCTACTCCAGCAATATCAATTTGCTTGCCAAAAAAAACGGAGGGGTCTGTTTGGGCATACACTTCAGAGGAGGAAGCAACATCTGGCAATATCTCCATTGGTATATTTAGTTTTTCACATATTTCTTTGTCCCAGCACTGTTCAAATATATTATAAAGCATCGTCCTAGAGGCATTAGAATAGTCCGTTACATGTTTCTTCCCATTGGATAACTTCCAAATTAGCCATGTATCTATTGTGCCGAAAAGAAGTTCTCCGTTTTTAGCTTGCTCCCTTGCTCCATCCACATGGTCGAGTATCCATTTTACTTTTGTCGCAGAGAAATATGGATCAAGCATTAGACCTGTTTTTTCCTTAAAAAAGCTATCCAACTTCTCCCTTTTCAATTCATCAATGATTGATTGCGTTTGTCTAGACTGCCATACAATTGCATGATAGACAGGCTTTCCAGTATTTTTATTCCAAACAACCGTCGTTTCACGTTGATTTGTAATTCCTATTGCATGTACGTCTTCTGGTTGATTGCCACTTTCTGTTAAAACGGACGCAATTACAGACAAGACAGAACCCCAAATTTCCTGGGCGTCGTGCTCTACCCATCCGGATTTAGGAAAAAATTGAGTGAATTCTTTCTGCGAAGAATGTACTATATTACCTTTCTTATCAAATAATATAGCTCTAGAGCTGGTGGTCCCTTGATCAATTGATAAAATGTATTTACCCACAAATTCCCCTCCTACATTACTCGTTTGAACATTTTTTCCACTTCATATGTTGAAAAATGAATAATTACTGGTCTCCCATGTGGGCATGTCAACGGATGCTTGGCATTCTTCAAACTTTCAAGCAGCTGTTCCATATCTTTTATCGTTAAATAATGATTCGCCTTTATGGAGAGTTTACAGCTCATCATAATTGCAGCTTCTTCTCTCAATTTTTTAATATCTGTTCTTCGGTTTGTTAAAACCTGTTCGATTAATCCTTCAATAATTTTTGTTTCATGACCCTTTGGAAACCAAGCAGGGTGCTCTCTTACAACAAAACTTGATGAACCAAACTCTTCTAAAAATATGCCAACAGTATTTAGTTCATCAATAGATTCTTTAATACGATATGCTTCATCTAAAGTGTAGTGAAAAGTAAGGGGCAACAGTAACGCTTGACGTTCACTTGCATTTACTTCCCCTACTTTCTCTTTATAAAACTCATATTTGATACGCTCCTGAGCAGCATGCTGATCTATTAAATAAAAACCATCTTCACTTTGCGCCACTATATATGTCCCGTGAATTTGGCCAACAACATGTAGGTCTGGAAATGCCTCTTTTACTTCGATTGGATCATCTACTAGGATTTCTTCCTGTAATGGTTCAATTTCCTCGTAGACAATAGAAGCTTGTTCTTTTTCATTTTGGTTTTGGATAGGGGTTTCTTGAAATTGCTGTTCCGGTTCTTTATATGTTTGTTTAAAGAAATCAAATTGTACACTTGGCTGTTTTTTTACTTCAGGCTTTTCTATAATTTTAGGCGGTTGTTGAACACGGTGTATAATAGAACGAATGGATTGTCTAACTAGCTCCATTAGTTCTTTCTCCTTGCTTAAACGTATTTGATGCTTAGCTGGGTGTACATTCACATCAGTAAGCATAGGGTCAGTTTCAATATTTAATACTACAATTGGGAATCTTCCAATTGGCAATAATGTGTGGTATGCATCAACAATTGCATTATTTAAACCGTAATGCTTCACCCATCTGCCGTTAACAAGTATTGTAATATAGTTTTTAGATGCTCTTGTTATCTCTGGTAGTGATGCATAACCTGAAATACGAAAATCTGAAGATTCTCCAGAAAAACTGACCATTTTCTTCACATTTGAAACTCCGTATATAGAGGCAAGTACCTGCCTTAAATCTCCTCTTCCACTCGTTTGAACAATTGTTTGATTGTTATGCGCGAGTCTAAAAGCTATTGATGGAAAACTAAGGGCTAAACGGTTAATTAAATCAATTGAATGGCCAAGTTCCGTTTGAATCGTTTTTAAATACTTCAATCTTGCAGGAGTATTAAAAAATAATTGTTTTACTACGATATCCGTTCCTCTTCGTATCGGGGCAGGTTTACATGAAAGAACACGGCCCCCTTCTAAATCTACTTTAGTTCCAACATTTTCACCGTCAGAAGTCCATAAATTTATCTTTGAAACGGAAGCTATACTTGCAAGTGCTTCTCCACGAAATCCTAATGATCGAATTCTAAATAGATCATGCTCAGTCGTAATTTTCGACGTAGCATGTCTGGAGAAGGATTGGACAGCATCATCTTCGTCCATCCCTCTTCCATTATCGGTTACTTGTATTTTTGCTAACCCTGCTTCCTCTAACATTATTTCAATTGAACTACTACCAGCATCTATAGCATTTTCCACTAATTCTTTTACAACTGAGGCGGGACGTTCAACCACTTCTCCCGCTGCTATTTTATTGGAAAGTAGCTCTTCCATGACAATGATTTGTCCCATTTTTTCACCTGCTTTTATAAGAATAATAGAGAGTTATTTTATCACTTATCTATTTCGTTTTGTAATTCATACAACAACTGTAATGCTTCTAATGGTGTTGTTCCTGAAATATTGATTTTTTTTAGTTTTTTCATTATTTTTTCTGCCGTTGTATTATCGGTAGTTTTTACATCTACCTGTTTTGGTTGTTCATCAAAAAATGATAACTGCATTTCTTGAATAGCAGTTGCTTTTTCTTTTTTCTCTATTTGTTCAAAAGTAGCTAAAATATCTCTTGCTCTTAATATAATTTCTGGAGGAAGTTGAGCAAGTTCTGCTACATGTATTCCATAGCTCTTATCAGCTGGACCTTCTTTTAATTTATGAAGAAATACTACTTTTCCATCCTTTTCTGTAGCAGATACATGAGCATTGCGCAGTTTAGGCAAAGTCTGTTCCAAATCTGTCAGCTCATGATAATGGGTTGAAAATAGCGTATTCGCCCCAATATGTTCGTGTATATATTCCATCATTGCTTGTGCTAAACTCATTCCATCATAAGTAGATGTTCCTCGTCCTATCTCATCAAATAGAAGTAAGCTTTGACTTGTTGCATTCACAATTGCATGCTGGGACTCAATCATTTCAATCATAAAAGTACTTTGCCCACCTGCTAAATCATCTGCAGCACCAATGCGCGTGAATATCTTATCGACTATAGGTAGCTTTGCAGACTCAGCAGGCACATAACAACCAATTTGAGCCATGATTACTGTTATCGCAACTTGTCGCATAAATGTACTTTTCCCGGACATATTTGGCCCTGTTATGAGGAGCATATTTTCTTCTTCTGTCAATATGCAGTCGTTTGGAACATACAATTGATTGTTCATCATTTTTTCGACTACTGGATGTCTACCTTCCAAAATTTCCATTGCATTAGATGCATGAAAAACAGGTTTTGTTAAACGATGCTTTTCAGATACTTGTGCAAATGAAATATACACATCTAGCTCACTTATTTGCTTGGCTAATTTTTGGACTTTAGGTATGTATCCTTTTATTTGATCTCTAACCTTTGTAAATAATTCATATTCTAATACTAAGCTCTCATCTTCTGCTGAAAGTATTAGGGATTCTTTTTCTTTCAATTCATCTGTAATGTATCGCTCTGCATTCGCGAGTGTCTGTTTACGAACATATCTAGTTTCGTCAGCAAAGTGAATATTTGATTTGGTTAACTCAATAAAATAGCCGAACACTCGGTTATACCCTATTTTTAAATTTTTTGCCCCAGTCAGCTCTCGTTCTTTTTGTTCTAACTCAGCTATCCACTTTTTCCCGTTTACAGATGCATCACGGAGCTGGTCTAAACGTTCATTGAAACCATCCTTTATGACCCCACCATCTTTAACTGATATGGGAGGGTTATCGCTGATCGCTTCATCTAGCTTACTCCAAATATCTTGGCAATCCTCCAAAGCTTGTCCTAAAGCGACTAATGTCGGGCTATTAGAATCAACTAATAGCTGCTTAATAATAGGAATTTTTGAAAGGGATTGTCTAAGTTGCGCAAGGTCTCTACCTCCAGCACTGCCAAATCCAATTCTTCCAACCAATCTTTCTAAATCATATACCTCTTTAAACGCTTCTTTTATTTCTTCTCTAAGCATAAAATCTTCTAAAAAGCTTGTAACAATTTCTAGACGAGATTCAATCGCTTTTTTGTCAGCTAGAGGCTGATGGATCCATTGTTTAAGCTTTCGACCGCCCATTGCAGTTACCGTATCATCCAGTAGCCATAATAGTGTCCCTTTTTGCTCTCCATTTCGTATAGAAGAAATAAGCTCTAGATTTCTCTTCGAATGATAGTCCATCGCTAGAAATGCTTCTCTTTTTTGAAATGTGAAGGGCTGAATATGTAATAAGGAACGCTTCTGTGTTTTTTTAATATATTTCAATAAACGCTTTACTGTTCGGTGAGTTTCGACCGGATGATTAGTAACATATTTTTCTGCACTATCGTTACTTAACTCATCTTGTTCTATAGATAAAGTAAAGTCATGTATCGAAGATAGATCATTTATCAATACATACAGTTGTTCACTAACAATCAATTCTTTCGCCTGTAAAGATAATAGTTCCTGTACAATTTCTTTTTCATCGCCTGTCATAATAGTAGTAAAACCGTCGCCAGTAGATACGTCTAAATAAGCAAATGCCACTTCATTGTTTGAAAGTAAGTCAGCAGATGCAATAAAAAAATTAGATTTAGTTTGCATCGCCTTACCTTCTATAATTGTTCCAGGTGTAATTAAACGAAGCACTTCCCTTTTTACAACACCTTTTGCTTCTTTAGGATTTTCAACTTGCTCGCAAATTGCTACTTTATGTCCTTTGCTAACAAGCGTTTCAATATAGTTCTGCGCTGCATGATGAGGTACACCACACATTGGGACATTATCTTTTCTACTTGTTAATGTTATTTCTAATATGGCTGACGCTTTTATTGCATCCTCATAAAATAGTTCATAAAAATCGCCTAAGCGAAAAAATAAAAAAGCATCTATGTAGTCTTCTTTAATAGTTAAATATTGTTGCATCATTGGAGTAAGTGTTGTCATCATTAGTCATTCCCTTTTCTATACTTCTCTATAATTATTATAGCAAAAGATACGAAGAAAAGCGCATGCCCCTATCATTAATAGAAGGAAAGGTACTTGTTGTAAATAAAAAAAAGCCGGAATAACTGACCGGCTTTTAAAGTGATGAAGATTGGTCGTGGCCATGATTTTGAGAACTAGAAGAACTAGATGAACTAGATGAATTAGACGAACTTGAGGAGCTTTCTTCATTAAATGCCCACTCTTCTTCAAAATCTTGTTCATGTACTTGGATGCAAACTTTTGTTTCTCCTACCACTTCAGCAAGAAGTTCGCGTTCCACCATTACTTGAAATTTAGTACCATTCTCAATAATTATTGCCTCTGTACAATTAGGCTGTTGGATTACACGTACGTGTACTTCTTCACCAGTTGAATCACTATCTCTATAATGTAATCGAATGCGATCTTTGTAGTTTATTGTTTCTGTGAATACGGATGTTTTCGAATGGTCATGGTGTGCGTACCAGACGTTGATATCAAATTTACCAACAACTTCTACATATTTTCCATGTTTTTTTGACTGAAAAGAATGATTGATAACCCAGCATCCTAAAATACTAGACGGTGTATTTGGCGGGCAAAGTACTTCACATGACTCCGTTCTTTTCTTTCCTTTAGCTATCACGGCTTTCGTCACGATTTGTCGCAAGTGTTTCATTTTTTTCCTCCTTGTATTCAAGTCATAACATCATATGCGCAATATGCCCAATCGGTTCTTCTGTTTTTTTATTCCATTGACCAGCTAAACGATTCTATATACAATGATTACATATATAGGATAGAGAGGTAATTGAATGCCATTTTTTAATATTATATATGTTGAAAATGTCGAAAAAGCCACTAGCCTTGTTGTTGATAACCTAGAAGAAGAATTAAAATCAGGAAATTTAAATTCTTTAGGTTTGGCAACTGGAAGTACGATGATTCCATTTTATACAAGTATTGTTGATACAAATTTAGATTTTTCTCAAGTTATCGCCTTTAACTTAGATGAATACGTAGGACTGGATCCCTCACATAAAAACAGTTTCGCTTTTTTTATGCATGAACACTTATTTTCCAAAAAGCATTTTAAAGAAACAAATATTCCAAACGGACTTTCGTTAGATAAAAAGCTTGAATGTGTAAGATATGAAAAAAAGTTAGACGAGCATCCAATAGATATTCAACTTTTAGGGGTAGGAGAAAATGGGCATATTGCATTTAATGAACCTGGCACTCCATTTGATGCTTTAACGCATGTTGCTGAATTGTCCGATTCCACTGTTCATGTAAATAGTCAATATTTTGAAGACAACGAGAATATGCCTACTCAAGCTTTTACAATGGGTATTGCTTCTATTTTGAAGGCAAAGAAAATAATTTTATTGGCTTTCGGTGAAAAAAAACGAGCTGCCATTGATGCATTACTTGGAGATAACATAACAGAACAATGGCCAATCACTGTTTTGAAAAAACATCCCCATGTTACCCTCATAACAAATATTAAACGATAAAAAAGTTGTTTTCTAAAAAATAGAAGACAACTTTTTTTATCATATTGGATGAATCTCACTTTCAGAACATACAACACTTCATAATCCTTCATTTCAAATACATTGTTTTCAAAATTATTATAAAAATCTGCTGAAAATGAGCTCTTTCTTTTTTCTCATCCTAAATAGACTCTAGTTTTCTAATAATAAGTTTCAAGCAACGGCCAAGTTGATGGCCAATTCTTTTTGTAAATCCTCTCTCTATAAATTTCCAGTAAATCAGGAGATTCCAAAAAACGAGGAGTCGGTTTTATTTTTAAATGAATTAAATCTTTAATTCCATGAGGAGCAGTTAAGATAACGTTATCTTCCTTATCTAGCTTCACACCTAAAGCTGTTACTGTTTCTGGAAAATTTGCTATCCCTTCAACTGCTGATGAATACGGGGGAAAATTATTTATCACATGCATCCTAGACTGATTTTTAACAGACCATGGTACATTAGGCAAGATTTTTTTAAGAGTTGCTTCGAATGTCTTTTCCGTTTCTTCGTTTGTATTGGAACTATCAAAATAAATGACATCAATATCTGTCAAAAGTGTTCTATCCTTAAAATTATGAATAGTATCCCATATTTTAGAGCGAACAAAACCTGCACAGATCCACCAATCTGGAAGATTAAGTGTTTTGGCAGCTTGTAACACTTCCATCATCCATTCATCTTCAGCTATAAGATTAGTAATATCATTTTCATATGTTATTTTCATATCTCTACCTCTTTTTTGTGTGCTTTGAAAAAGTTACAGACCATCCAAATATAATTCCAACGATTAAAACAACCATGTAGCCAAACAAGCCGTATGGTATTTTAGAAACAATTACATGCGCTAAAACAAATAATCCGATAAATATTAAACTAATAAACACTTTTAATGTCCCTGCATCTTGTGCATGCTCATGTAATTTTGAAAAAGGAAATACTTCCCCATTTAGCATACGATAGGAGATAAGAGTCATCGCTATCCCAACAAGTAAAACAACAAACAAGTCAGGTACAATTCTAACAGAAAACAGGACTATAAAAAGAACACTTAAAGATACAAAAATTGGAAGAAAGTAATTAACTATACATGCTTTTAACGTACCGCTATAGATAGATAATTCGTTTTGCAATGGCGCTGCTCTGTAAATCCAATGACCTTTTGCATTGCTTGAAAATTGGAGCATATGAACGATAGTTGGTATTATCATCACACTAAAGTAAATGACCAAAAAAATATTTCCTTCCATTGTTTCTTCAATGGATTTCATCGAGATATCATTAGCTAAAAAGATTAAAGGAAAAATGAAACCAAAGCCTAATTGAGGATAGATTTTTAGTTTTAGTTCTCTTTCTTGTTTCATCATTAAGGAAGAAAATCGGTAAAAAGTACGTTCTTCCTCGGTTCTACAAACAATCTTTGCCCATATTCTATCAAATTTAAAAGCTTTTCTCTTTCTAGTAGAATCACTTAGTAGTTTCCCTAAGTTTCTTTCAAAAGCAGGCATTAGACGAACGTAAAGCCAAACTGAGAAAATAGGAGTGAACAATGCAAATAAAGTCATCAGAATAATGTGAAATGAGAAGTCCTTATTTAAAAACAATTCAAATGGAGCCCCGTACCAAATCGGGAATAATAAAATATGCCACCATTCAAACGTATACGAAATTTTCATATTAATAATTTCAAAAGACCTTGCAACTAGTTGATAGCTAATCGTTAAGGCTATTGTTAGAATGATTTGCACATAGTTGATAATATCTTTTAGCTTTTCACCACTAAAAAAACGTAAAATAATTAAATAAACAAAAGCGGTTAAAACAACCACGAAGCAGCTAATTAGAATAATTTCAGTTAAAAATATCAGTCCAAACCAGATTCCATGTTTAAAAATGCTTACTAAAAATGGTAATCCTACAAAAGAGCCCGTAAGCAAAAGCATATAAATCATAATATGAACTATTTTTGCAGCATTTAGTGTTTTCAAGCTAATAGGTTTTGTATGAAGAATATTCTTATCTCGGATATCGAGTAATACACCCGAAAAATCAGATATCATGGATGTCATTAATATAAACATTACTAAACTAAACATAATACTCATTAAAAAAATATATTGGCTGCCTAAAAATAAAAATGGTGTCAATAAAAAAAGACCAATTAATGCATAAAACCATAAAGACTTCAGGAACTGATTTCCCTCTTTTTTTACTTTAGATCCACTAAAGACCGTTGGCATTCGTCTGCTATCCATCATTAATTTCAGCTGTAAAATCGTTCGCATAACTTCATAATCTATATCGAATTTTTGAAATAATCTTTTAAAGTTATCAAGCACATGAAGAATTTTAAAATCATTCATGTATACTACCCTCTCTTACTATGCCAACAAACTTCTCAGCAATTTCCTCATGTTCTGTAAAACCAGTTAATTGATTAAAAATTTCTTCTAATGTTCCCTCTTTGTTTTGAGCCTTTAATTCTTCAAACGAGCCATCAGCAATTACTTGACCATTCACTAGTAATACAATTCGGTTACTGATTTTTTCAACAACATCCATAATATGAGACGAATAAAATATAGTTTTTCCTTCTGCTGCTAGCTTTGCTAGTATTTCTTTTATAATCATTACACTATTCGCATCTAGCCCACTTAATGGTTCATCTAAGAACAATAAATCAGGATCATGTAGCAAACTAGAGATAATTAATACTTTTTGCTTCATTCCTTTAGAAAAGGATGAAAGACGTTGATGAAATGCTGCTTCTAAATCGAATTGCTTCATTAACTCGAATGCTTTCTTCTCGGCAGTTTCCCTATTTAAACTATAAAGCTCTCCACAAAAAGTTAAATATTCACATGCACTTAAATTTTCATATAAATCTGCGGTTTCAGGTACATACCCAATCCTCTTTTTATACGTCACATCCCCCAAAGAAATATCATTACCGAAAATCTCTACTTTACCACTGTATCCTTCTATTAACCCGAGCATCAATTTAACGGTAGTACTTTTACCTGCGCCATTCGGGCCGATATAACCTATAATTTGCCCCTTATATACTTCTAAGTTAACTTCATTCAGTACTTTTTTATTACCAAAGGATTTAGATACTTTTATCAATGATAATACCTTATCACTATTCATTTGATATCCCCCTATTCTTATATTAAGGATAATCCTTCTATACTTGTAAAACAATACTAATAATGTTATAGTCTGTTGCAATCTGACTAATAAAATTGTTATTGCTTTTTTCTATTGAAGTTCTCTATTAAAAAGTGTTAGTCTTTCATAGTAATCAATCTATTACTCACAACGTAAGGAGAGAATTCTTTTGTCAACGAAACAAGCAGCACATACCAGGAGTATTACGTTCCTCGTACTCGGTATCATTTTTATATCAGCAACATTAAGATCTCCCCTAACATCGGTAGGGCCGATTATTTCATACATTCGAGATGGACTAGCTATATCGAATGTTTTAGCAGGTTTTATAACGACTATCCCTCTTCTAGCATTTGCAATTGTTTCACCGTTTGCACCCAAAATCGCTCGTAAATTCGGAATGGAAATGGCTCTGTTTCTCTCTGTCTTATTGTTAGCTATTGGAATTATTTCACGTTCTATAGGATCCACTACTTTTTTACTTATTGGTACAGCACTTATAGGGATTGCTATTTCTTTTGGTAATGTATTGATGCCAAGCCTGATTAAACTTAAATTTCCTTTACAAGTTGGGTTATTGACAGCAATTTTTACAGTATCGATGAATATATCTGCCGGTATTGGGGCTGGAATAAGCTATCCAATAGCAGCTAGTACTTCATTCGGTTGGCAAGGTGCCCTTGGTTGCTGGGCAATTTTAACCATTATAGCTGCGATTATTTGGATTCCCCAAATTAGGAAGAAAGAGAGTTTGGAGACAAAAAATGTATTCACAAGCAACAATGAAAAATCTTTATTGCAATCCCCTCTCACTTGGACTATTACATTATGTATGGGGCTACAATCGCTAATATTTTATACAACTGCTGCATGGATTCCAGAAATACTACAATCTCAAGGGATGGAAGCAGACCAATCGGGATGGATGCTATCCATCATGCAATTTGCACAACTGCCAATGACCTTTCTAATTCCGATTTTAGCTGGAAGACTAAAAGATCAGCGAATACTTGTATTAGTATATACGATTCTGTATTTAATTGGATTCGTTGGGTTATTAATGGGAATTAAAACACTTGCTATTGTTTGGATGATTTTCATCGGTTTAGCTGGAGGGGCTTCGTTTGGTCTAGTAATGATGTTTTTCTCACTTCGAACTCGAACACCTATGGAAGCAGCAAATCTTTCTGGAACTGCTCAATCAATTGGATATTTGTTGGCAGCTGTAGGTCCTGTATTCTTCGGTTATATTCATGATGTTACCTTGAGTTGGAATACTCCTATCATTCTGTTTATCGTAACGGCAATATTATTATTCATCTCTGGCATGCATGCCGGAAGAGATCGTTATGTATTTCCGGAAAAATAAAAAAAGGAATCAGCGGATTTCATATGCTGATTCCTTTTTTAGTTGGCTTGAGTATTTATAATGATGGAATTTTGAAAAGCTTTATAGTAAATGTTTCAGATACTTATGAGTAGGTTTACGAATGTGCACTTGACACACGCTACGCATCAGCCTCCGCAGGATGATTCGCATTGCATTACAATAAGCAAAGAATAATTTTAACCATACGTTTAATTTAGTAAGGAGGGCTTTGATAAAAATAATTAGGGGTCTTTTTATCATTAGAAAAGGTTTTATGAAAAATATGTGTTGTTGCTGGTGAAACAGGAGGAATTAACCAAGTCCAGTTCCCCGTTACATCACGACCTGCATCCATTTCATTTGACTCGAAGCGCTTGAATTGCTGTGCTGCTGTATGGTGATCTACTATACTGATCCCATCCTCTTTATAGGAATATAATACAGCTGCATTCAATTCAACTAATGCACGATCCTTCCAAAGGGAAGCATTAGATTTAGTGTTTAATCCCATCCGTTCAGCAATGGCCGGAAGCATATTATAGCGATAATCATCTGCTAAATTTCGTGCCCCAATCTCAGTACCCATATACCATCCATTAAAAGGAGCTGCAGCATAGGTAATTCCCCCGACTTCCAACTTCATACTAGAGATTATAGGGACTGCATACCACTTCAATCGAAGCTCTTCAAACCATTTATATTCAGGATGACGAATGGAAACCTCTAAGATGTATTCTTTAGGAATCTCAAATAACTTTGGTTGATTATTTTTTATTTGAATGACTATAGGTAACACATCAAAATGACTGTAATCACCTTTCCAACCTAGGTTTTCACATACCTTTGTAAATGGAATTGAATCGGGATCACCAACAACTCCATCCGAGGTCTCATAACCAGCATATCGAATTAACTGATGGTTCCAAATACGAACATCTACAGAAGAAAAAACTGAAATGGTAGGTCTTATTCTTCCCTCATTTGATGCAAACTGAATATGCTCTAATAATGCTTGGAAAATTTCTTCTTCTGTTAGTAAATCTCTCTTATCCTTTACATTCAAGCTTTGCCAAAATAGACGCCCTATACATTTATTGCTATTACGCCATGCCATTTTAGCACCATATGTAATCTCATCTAATGTCTGTTCATAGCAGCCTTTTTTCAATATTTCTTTCTCTATTTCTCTTAAACGGGCTTGTTTTTTTTCATTAGATTGTCCTATTTCATCGTAATACGTATTAATAAAATCTTTCGCTTCTTTTAACACGTCATTCATCCCTTCCACTGTTCCTTACCATCATAAAAGAAACTGTTGAGTACAAACAAGTCCTTAGGTTTATAAAGTTGTGAGGGAATTATGACAGAAAAATAATATAAAAGTAATTTATTTATTTTGGGCTTGTTGATTTCCGTTCAAGGCGGACGCGTTTCGCCGGTAGTTTTTATCACTTACATTATTTATTATTTTTGAAAATCGTTGAAAAAGGCGACACTCCTGCAGGAATAGCGTTAGCCGAAGACCCCACAGTTGAGGGGAAGGCAATATAAGTTCGCCGCATCCTGCTCCTGCTCAATGCTCGTCGCAAAAGAACTTTTGCGGCAACGATTGCATGATCAACATCGTGTTGGGCTAGGAGGCTAAGGCAACGCCCGCGGAAAGGGAGCCGTTTCAACGATTTTCTTATTCGCAACGATTGCATGACCAAAATCTTATTTGCCCAAGCGGTTCGGCGCACGCGATCGGTAAGCTTCGGAAAACCTGATCTATTCAATATAGAAATAATTTCCGGTTTATCTACAGTCTGAATATAAAAGGAATTTATATATAAATTCCTTCTATATTTTTTTAATCTACCATTCGTTTTCTATACACAATTACTGTTAACACTATAAATAGTACTGCCCATACGCTAATAATTCCTAAATTAGAAAGTACGTCAGAAAATTTTGCTCCTTCTTCTACCAAAGTAGCTAGCTCAATAAGTTGAACGCTTGGCATGTATTCTGCAAGTTTTAATATTGGATATTTTTCAGCCCATACCGTAACAAAGGACCCCAAACTAAAAATACCAATGACAGGAAGTACTAAAACAGAAGATTCCATAACTGATTTTGCAATAAGTCCTAAAAGTGTGCCAACCGCAATATAAAATACAGCAGATATAATAATAGCTAATGCAACAAGTGTAATATTTGTCGGATTATATTCGGATAAAAAGGCACTAAAGAAAATAATAACGATCGTTAAAACAAAAGATAATAAACTTTTACCACCAAGAATTTCTAATGTGCTAGCAGGAGATAGCATTAAACTGCGTAGCGTATTTTTTTCTTTCTCTTCTGCTATTAAACAACATTGCACATAAGTTCCAACCATTGCAAATGTCATGTTAATACTCAAAAAGTGTGCTTGAATTGTGTCTAATCCCATACGGCCGTAAATAGCGGCCATGAATAGTGGTAAGAAAATAACAATTGATACTGCCAAATTTCTTGAAAAATCTTTAAAATCCTTTTGAAAAATAGCATTTATACGTTTCCATGAAAAGATCATACTAATTCTCCCCCTGTTACATTTACAAATATATCCCCTAAAGTAGGTTCATTTGAATGAACTGTCACCACTCTGTTTTCTTTCATTAAATGATACATTTCTTCCGCACCTGCTGCATTTTTTGGAAGAACTAGTTTCTCATCATTCGTCAATTCCAATGTTAAAGTATCATCTGCAAATCGTTTTTTTAACTTGCTTGGTTGATCCATTAGCTGGATTTGTCCCTTATTTAGAAAAGCAACACGATTACACAATGTGTCTGCTTCTTGCATATCATGTGTTGTTAAAAATATAGTTGTCCCTCTTTTATTTAACTCCCTTAATCCATTGTAAATATGGAGAGTGTTCACTGGATCTAAAGCAGACGTCGGCTCGTCTAAAAATAATAACTCTGGTTCATGAAGGATGGCTCTTGCTAAAATAACACGTTGTGCCATACCTTTGGATAAGGAAGATACTTTCTTTTTACGTTCCTCTTTTAGATTTACAAAGGCAAGCGCCTCATCAACTCTTCTGATTGGAAGATCGTAAAGTTGGCAATATAATTTTAAATTCTCATATATAGTTAGTCGACCATACAACCCACTATTATCAGTTAGAACCCCAAAACGCTTCCGAGCAGTCGGAGTATTTAGAGTAGATACATTCTCCCCAAAAACAAGTGCTTTTCCTTCGGTTGGCTCTAACTGACCAGTTAAAATTTTGATCGTCGTCGTTTTCCCTGATCCACTTGGTCCAAGAAAGCCAAAAATTTCTCCTTTTTTCACATAAAAATTGACATCTTCAAGTGCTTTAAAATTAGAAAATATTTTTGCTAATCCTTTTACTTCAATTGCATTTTCCATAATCATCCTCCTAATTGTTGGCTGAACATTTCGTATGTACACCCTTAGATTAAGAGATTTACTGTATGAAAACATCTTATTTATGGTGAAAGGAGTCATTTTAGGGTTGAATGGAGCTTATTTTAAGCCCAACATTCCTTTTAAATCCGCCATTTTCGATTTTGATAATGGAACAGACGATTTATTCTGATCTTCTAGTACAAGGCTATAACTATTTCTTGTCCATGTGATGACTTCGCGAACTTTTTGTAGATTCACTATATAGGAACGATGACATCTAAAAAAACCAAAAGGAAGTAGTCGATCTTCTAATTCATTTAATGTAAAACTACAAGGAAAATTTTCTCCTTTTATATGTAAAAATGTTTGCCCTTCTGTACTTTCAATATAATCAATTTCAGGAGGATCAAATAATACAATTTTTTCATTTACTTTCGTCGGGATTTTTTCAAACCGAATAGGTTGGGTAATTTTATCTTCTACATTATCATTAACCTCCGAAAAATCTTCATCTGGATTTTCTTCTTCGGTTTGTAATAGATGGATTCCTTTATCATCTAATCGAAAAATTTTATCGGCAAATGTAACGGCGCTTTCAATTAAACCAGTCAAAATTAATATAGTTTTTTGAGCTGTTCTTAGTTGTTTTAGAACGTTAGTAAATATACGCTTAGATTCCACATCTAAATTTTGATCGAGTTCTTCCATTATGTAAATTTCAGGATCCTGAATAAGTAGGTTTGCTAACTGCACACGTTTTTTTTCAGAGTATGTAAGTTGTTTTAATTTTTTATTTATTTTCGAATCAAGTTGAACTAAACGAACTATATCTTCTATAATCACTTCTGATTTGTATAACTGTCTGTAAAATTTTAATGACTCTTTAACAGTTAGACGTTCGTATACTCCATCAATAAGAAAGAAAAATCCTAATGCTTCATTTGGATTATGTTGAATTTCTCCATTAGATAACAATGTCTTTCTTAATAGAATATCAATAAGCTGTTCACGAACGTTCACACTCGTACATAATGCAACAACCTCACCTGGAACTGTCGTTAAATCAAATGCAGGAAAGACAACAGAATCATATATCTGTTTCTCGGCTTGTAAAAAGTTAAGGGACATTGTAAAACCTCTATTCTATGAATCTTTTTCTTATTATACCAGTAAAAGTATTTTATAATATTTAAAAATAAAACACGAACCTCAGAGGTTCGTGTTTTATATTTATAATGCAATTGCTTGTTTATCCTTATTTTTCTCACGCGTAACTAATTGTATTGCTAGTAAAATCCCAAATACAACTAATCCTACGATATCAGAAATACTTTCTGGATATATTAACAATAAACCTGAGCCTACTGCAAATATTCTCTCAATCCAAGTCACTTTTCGATACCAATAACCAATCATCCCTGCTCCAATTGCAATCATTCCAATTATTGCGGTAAAGAATACCCAAATTATTTCCCAAAATGTTGTATCAATCATTAATAAGGTTGGTGAAAATACAATCATATACGGAATAATAAAAGCAGCTATAGCAAGTTTTGAGGCCTGCACACCCGTTTTAATAGGATCTCCACCCGAAATACCTGAGGCAGCAAAGGCGGCAAGCGCTACTGGAGGGGTTATATCCGCGATAATTCCGAAATAGAAAACGAAAAAATGTGCTGATAATAAGACAACAATTGGTACTGCACTCTGTGGTACGTCTGGTGCTAATAATGCGATTATTGCTGGTGCAGCAATAGTTGATGTAATGACATAGTTTGCCGTTGTAGGAGCACCCATTCCCAGAATAAGGGAAGCGATCATTACAAAGAACAAAGTTAACATAATACTTCCGCCTGCAAGTTTAACTAGGCTCGTTGCTAAGCTTAAACCTAAACCAGTCTTCACTACAACTCCTACTATAATTCCTGCACATGCAGTTGCAGCAACTACACCTAGAGCAGTTCGTGCTCCATCTACTAAAGCATCCAAGATTTCAAGCGGTCCAAGACGAGTATCCTTGTTGATTAAACCAACTATGATGCAGGCCAAAATTCCATATAAAGCAGAGTGGATAACTGGAACTCCTACCATCATAAGAATAATGATTAGGAAAATCGGTGAAATTAAATAGATCTTTTTTAATATCTCTTTCCGATCCGGCATTTGTTCATCTGTTAAACCTTTAAGACCTAATCTTTTTGCTTCAAAATGTGTCATTATCCAAATTCCAGTAAAATACAGTATTGCAGGAATAGCAGCAGCTTTTGCAATATCCCAATATGTTATACCACGTCCGATAAATTCAACCATCAAGAACGCGGCAGCACCCATAATTGGAGGCATTAGCTGTCCACCAGTTGAAGAGGATGCTTCTACTGCCCCTGCAAAATCCTTTTTATAACCAAGCGATTTCATCATTGGAATTGTATAAGCTCCTGAAGTAACTACGTTTGCTACAGAGCTACCAGATATCATTCCTTGCAAAGCAGAAGAGAAAATTGCTACTTTTGCTGGACCACCGATTAACTTTCCGGCTACAGCAACGGATAAATCATTAAAGTATTGTCCTACTCCAGTTTTCACTAAAAACGCACCAAATAATAAGAATGCGAAAATATAGGTAGAAGAAACTGCTAGTGGCGTACCTAATATCCCATCCGTCGTAAAGAACATTAAATTTACAATGTTCTCAATACTTTGCCCACGATGTGCCATAAATGCAGGGAAATAAGGACCTAAATATGCATACACTAGAAACAATCCTGCGATAATTGTGATAGGTAAACCTACTGCACGTCTTGCTGCTTCTAATACTAGGACTATTGCAAGAAGTCCAACGTAAAAGTCAATCCCTTCAAATTGTCCTAAACTCTGAACGAGGCGGTTATAATGAATCGTCCAGTAACTTCCTACTAAAATAGCACCTGCTCCAAGTATAAAATCGTAAAATGGAATTTTAGTTTTCGATAATTTACGACGTGCAGGAAACAGTAAGAATACAAATAATAAACCAAATCCTAAATGGACTGTTCGTTGAATTTGTGCTGGGAACTGACCGAAAATAGCCGTGTATAGCTGAAATAAAGAAAATGCCATTAAACCAAAATAAATGACATATTTTAATATTCCACTTAAAGTACGGGTATTAGATTCTAAATCGTATTTTTCTAAAATGGCCTGCTGATCTTCGACAGACAACTCTTCAAACTGGTTGTTTGGAGATTTTGGGTTCTTCTTATCGTCCATTCAGTCTGACTCCTTTCATTTTTTCAACTAATGATATTTTTTTCACTTCAAATAAATATGACTTTCCTCTAACGAGATTCGTTTTTAAATCAAACATCTTATTTTCATATTTAAAACTTAATGGGTAGTCAACATCACCAATATATAAGGTGAAGTTTTGTAAGTCTGCATCATCATATTGAAGCGTATAAATTCCATCCTGATAGTTTAACTTTTGGCCTTCCTCTGCATAACTGGGCATACCAATCGCAACGTCACTATATTTCATTGACATTAAACGAATTTTGTTTGTATCTTCTACTCTATAACTCTCAATAACATCAGTCAGATGAATAGAATGAGTAAAAATAATTTGAAAGTCTTTCTCTTCACTTATTGGTATGTAATGGAGAACAGGGTTCTCGTTTCTTGTTTCCGTAAAGACAAACACGGTCCACATTGGAATAAATAATAAACTTATAAGCATTATGATTAAACAAGTTGCTATTATTTTTTTCATGAAGCGAACCCCATTTAATGAGTAAAGAGGCACGAAGCTATTCGCAACAGAGCCTCTTTCTCCTGATTATTACTTGTTTACTTCATCAAAATATTTTTGCGCGCCTGGGTGAATTTCAATACCAATACCATCTAAGCCAGTTTCAGCTTTTATAAATTCCCCTTTTGCATGACTTATTTTTTCTGTGTTATCGTAAATTGCTTTTGTAATTTCATATACTAAATCTTCTGGAAGTTCTTTTTTAACAGCTAGCATCGCAAGTACAGAAACTGCTGGAACTTCTGCTTCTAATCCATAAGTTCCCGCTGGAATCTTATCTTTTGCATAATATGGATATTTCTTGATCAATGCATCGGCCTTTTCTTCACTTACTGGAATGATTGTTACTTTATTAGTTGCGTTTAACGCTTCAACAGCACCAGTTGGATAACCTGCTGTAATAAATGCAGCGTCAATTTGTCCAGATTGAATACCATCTGTTGACTCACCGAAATCTAAGTTTTGTGCTTCGATGTCATCCATTGTTAAACCATGAATTTCTAACAATTGTTCTGCGTTTGCATAAGTACCAGAACCTGGAGCACCAACAGAAACTTTTTTACCTTTTAAGTCATCGTATGAAGTAATACCTGAATCAGCCAAAGTTACTAGTTGAATTGTTTCAGGGTAAAGTGCACCTAGTGCAGAAACACTATCTGTTTTTTTACCTTCAAACATTAATGTACCTTCGGTTCCGTAGAATGCAATGTCCGTTTGAACAAAAGCAATATCACCTTCACCATTTTGTAACGCTGTCATGTTTGCAGCGGATGCTTGAGAAACTTCTGCCGTTGTTTTAATATCTGTTTCTGTAGAAATTAACTCAGCAAATGTACCACCAAGAGGATAATACGTCCCTTGTGTTCCGCCAGTTAATAGACTCAAAAATTTAACATCTTCTTTTGTTTTACCAGATTCTTCTCCAGACCCGCTTTCAGAACCATTCTCAGTTGAGCCACAAGCTGATAATATAAATAATGCTATAATACTTAAGATTGCTACCCATTTGAATTGCTTTTTCATCAATTCAATTCCTCCCTTTTCTATATATTATTCCCCAAGTACATTATAATTTTACCATAATTATTCGAATTGCCAACCTATTATATTTATTCACTATTATCACCCTAATATAAATACTAAGTTATATTAAATTCTATAAAAAATAATAGATTTTTTTGTTTTTTTATAGAAATTCCAGCCAAATATATTAATATATATTCATTTTTCCACAAAAAAAACATACATAAATCTTATAAAGATTCATGTATGTCCTTTTATAGTATATTTTATGAGCAGCTACCTGGTGTTGAGTTTCTTACTTGAGATCCCGTTTCCCCTCTTAGTAAGTCGCCTTCGGTTGCTTCAATAATTTGATTTGTAACATTGTTAGAGATTGAGTTAGCTACTAACTGAAGAAGACTGTTAACATCTCCTTGTGATTGCTTAAACTCTTGAACAATAGGAATTTCATCAATTTCAGCTTCAATTGCTTCAATTTTTCCTTCAATCATTTTTAGAGCCTTTTCTTTTCCTAAATGTTGAAAGTTTACTGCTTGTTTTTGTAAACTTTTAAGACTGGCAATTTTTTCACGAACTTGCTGGTTTTCATTGATTTGTGCTTCCGCTCTTTTGAAGAAATCTACTTCTTCTGTGTTGGCAATCATGTTAGCTATTTCTTTTGCTTTTTCAATGATTTCGTCTCTTGAATACTTTGTAGTCATTAAATTCCCACCTTTAGTTCATTTGGTACTTCAACTAATTCTCCAGTAAGTGACCATGTTTTTGCTTCCGTAATTTTAACTTGTACTAACTTACCAATAATTTCTTTTGGTCCTTTAAAGTTAACGAGTTTACTTTTTCTTGTATAACCTGCTAGTACATCAGGATTGTTTTTACTTTCTCCTTCTACTAACACTTCTACAATTTGTCCTTCATGCTTTTTCATAGCTTCCGCAGACATGTCATTTACTAGTTTATTTAAACGCTGCAATCGTTCTTTTTTCACTTCCATCGGTACATTATCAACCATTTTTGCAGCTGGAGTTCCTTCTCGAGGAGAATAAATATACGTATAAGCAATTTCAAATCCTACTTCTTTATATAAAGACATGGTCTCTTCAAATTGCTCATCTGTCTCATTCGGGAACCCTACAATAATATCTGTTGATAAAGATGCATTTGGAATCGCAGCTTTAATTTTTTGAACAAGTTCTAAATAATGCTCTCTTGAATATTTACGAGCCATAATTTTTAATATATCAGAAGAACCAGATTGAACTGGTAAATGAATATGTTCTACTAAGTTTCCGCCTTTAGCAAGTACTTCTATTAAATGGTCATCAAAATCTCTTGGATGGCTCGTCATGAATCGAATACGCGCTACATCGATTTTACGCAGATCATCCATTAAATCACCAAAACGGTAATCTAAATCTTCAAAGTCCTTTCCATAGGCATTTACGTTTTGACCTAATAATGTTACTTCTTTATATCCTTGTGCTGCAAGGTGTCTAATTTCTTGAATAATATCTTCTGGACGTCGACTACGCTCTTTTCCTCGTGTATAAGGCACGATACAATATGTACAGAATTTATCACAGCCATACATAATATTTACCCACGCTTTAATAGAACCTTTTCTTACTCTTGGCAGGTTTTCAATTACATCGCCTTCTTTTGACCAAACTTCTACTACCATTTCCTTTGATAGATAAGCCTCGTTTAAAATGTTAGGTAAACGATGAATATTATGTGTACCGAAAATCATATCTACTTGATGGTAGGTTTTCAATATTTTGTTGACTACTGATTCTTCTTGAGACATACATCCACAGACACCGATCAATACATCAGGATTGTTCTGCTTCAAATGTTTTAAGTGACCTAGTTCACCAAATACTTTATTTTCTGCATTTTCACGAATCGCACATGTATTAAGTAAGATTACATTTGCATCGTCCACAGAATCAGTTGGTTCATAGCCTAATTGCAGGAATATACCAGCCATTACTTCAGTATCATGTTCGTTCATTTGACAACCATAAGTGCGAATATAAAATTTGCGATTTTGACCCATCCCTCTAAATTCTTCAGCTATGGCAAAATCGTTATGGTAAGCAACTTCTTCCTTACCTCTTTTTTTTGCTTCTTTTAAGGAAGGTGGTGTATATACAGTTTGAAAATATTTACTATAATCCTTCTCGGATTTTTTGTCCGGAGAATTAGGTTCTTTGACTTGACTACTTAGTAATCGTGATTCTTCGTTCATGAGAACGCTCCTTTCTTTCATTCGTAAATAGCACGAATATCCATCCTATTATTATACTTAATAGCACTCCATTGCTACAAGGTATAAAGCTTAAAAGTTGTAAATTAGACACACCAATAGCACATACGTCTTAGTTATACTTGACCGGTATCGGTTCGGTTTCACGAAATCCAGTATAATCTGATGAAAACAGATAAAAAGACTACCGATTTATATCGGCAGTCTTCCATATCACATAAAATCTTGTAACAATGCGTTAAATTCTTGTTCACTCATTTTCAAGTTTTGATCAACAAGTGGAGTTTGTGCGTATCCAGGTGCTTGCTCTTGATAAGATGGAGCATTCTCATTTTGATAAATGATTCCTGTGACTAGCCCTTCCGTTTCCATTACGACTTTTAGTGCATCTTCTCTACTAGTATGATCATAACCTTCAACGTTAGAAAGCTTTGTTAAATGTTCTTTGAACCAATCATACGTATTTACTTTATTGTATGTTACACAAGGGCTAAATACGTTAATAAAAGAGAAACCTTTATGGTTAATACCAGCTTCAATGATTGCAGTTAACTCTTTAATATCTGACGAAAAACCTTGAGCAACAAATGTAGCCCCAGAAGTTAAAGCTAATTCAAGCGGTTTTAGTGAAGGTTCAATTGCTCCACCAGGTGTTGACTTAGTTTTAAATCCTTCCGCAGAACGTGGAGAAGTTTGCCCTTTTGTGAGACCGTAAATTTGGTTATCCATTACTACATATGTTAAATCAATATTACGTCGAATCGAGTGAATAGTATGGCCGATTCCGATAGCAAAACCATCACCGTCTCCACCAGAAGCAATGACGTGAAGATCCTTGTTCGCCATTTTTAAACCTTGAGCAATAGGAAGTGCTCTCCCATGAATACCATGAAAACCATAAGAGTGTATATATCCTGAAATTCGTCCAGAACAGCCAATACCTGATATTACGGCTAAATCATGGGGTTGAATGCCTACATTTGCTGCTGCACGTTGAATAGCTGCTTGAACAGAAAAGTCACCACATCCTGGGCACCAGTTTGGTTTTACATTATTACGAAAATCTTTAAATGTCACCATCAGTTAAGCAACTCCTTTACTTGTTTTTCAAGCTGTAGAGGTAAGAAAGGTGTTCCATCATACTTCGTTACAGGGATGACTTTATCATGCCCACCAACATTCATTTTTAAGATGTTTGCTAATTGGCCGGTAGCATTATTTTCAACTACAATTACTTTCTTTGCATTCGCAACAAGTGGCTGTACTTCATCAACTGGGAACGGGTGAATTAACCGAATATGGGCATGATTCACTTTTAACCCTTGCGCAATAAATGTTTGCTGTAATTCTTCTAGCACACCTCTTGTTGAGTTAAATCCAACAAATAAAATATCTGCCTCTTCATAAGGAGCACTTACATAGACAGGTTCATTAAAGTTAATATTTTTTAACTTTCCAAGACGTTTGTCCATTTGTGCTTTACGATTTGTAGCAGCTTCGGAAGGTTTTCCTGTTTCATCATGTTCTACGCCTGTTACATGGTGAATAGCATGTTCTGTACCTGGTAGAACTCGTGGTGAAATACCATCCTCTGTAACTTCAAAACGTTTGAAGTAAGCTTTATCCTCCGCCACAGGAATTTCTTCATTTTGAACTAATTTACCACGACGGATCTCAATTTTAGAATAATCAAATGGCTCAACAGTTTGTTTACCAAGTGAAAGTTGTAAATCGGATAAGATTATGACAGGGCATTGAAGTTCTTCTGCAATATTAAACGCTTGAATTGTATCAAAAAATGCTTCTTCCCCTGTACTTGGTGCTATAACCACTTTTGGTATTTCCCCATGTGTACCATAAATCATTTGCATTAAGTCAGACTGTTCTTGTTTTGTTGGAAGTCCTGTAGAAGGTCCTCCACGCTGAGTATCTACAATAACAAGTGGTTGCTCTGTCATACCAGATAGCCCGATTGCCTCCATCATTAAAGATAGCCCTGGTCCTGCTGATGCGGTAAATGCACGTACACCACCGTAGTTAGAACCTATAGCCATTGTTGCTGCGGCAATTTCGTCTTCTGTTTGAATAACTGCTCCACCAAATAGTGGTAGCTTTTTAATCATATATTCCATAATTTCAGATGCTGGTGTAATTGGATAAGCCGCCATGAAGCGTACTCCTGCTGCTAATGCTCCAAGTGCAATAGCATCATTTCCAATCATAAACATACGATGTTTCCCATCAGCTGCAACTAGTTCCCATTCCCCTAATCGGTCCCCTAATTGTTCTGCCATTATATCAAAACCTTGTTGAATAGCTTGCATATTTTTTTCTACTACTTCTGTTCCTTTTTTACCGAAAATCTCATCTACTACACCTTGGAACACTGCTTTATCTAAATTTAATAGTGCGGATGTTGCCCCAATTGCCACCATGTTTTTCATTAGGGAAGTACCAAGTTCAGCTGCAATCTCTGTAAATGGAACTATATACATAGGTGCCAAACAATCTTCAGGAGATACTGGAGAAAACTTAGAATCTGCTAAAATAATACTATTCTCTGTAAGTTCTTTGTAATTTACATCAATTGTTTCTTGATCGAATGCTACAAGTATATCTAAATCATCTGGTATTGTACGAACTTGCGTAGGTCGTACACAGATTTTATTATTCGTATGTCCACCTTTAATACGAGAAGAGAAATGACGATATCCGTAAAGGTAATATCCAAGGCGATTCATCGCCATTGAGAAAATTTCACCAGTACTTTCAATACCCTCTCCTTGCTGCCCGCCTACTTTCCAAGAAAGTTGTTGCAACATATAAACATCTCCTTACTATCTGGTTGAATGCTTTTTTCCTTCATTAGTTTATCATGAAGTAGTCATATTCACTATGTATTCAGTGTATTTTTAGTGAAATTCAGACCTTTGACGGAATTTCACCGTCACAATTTATTCAGAAAATCACTTATGTATAACATTTGCTCATAAGTAAAGCCGCTACAAATTATGTAGCGACTTTGTGGTATTTGACAATATCTATATTCAAAGAAAGCACCTCAAGCAAATTATGAACGCTTATCAGTTAATCAACACTTTGAATTTATTTTGTCTTTTTTTCTACCAATAACTTCAAAGCAGTTCGATCTTCACCTGAAATAATAATATCCGTGAAAGCAGGCGAACAAGTTAAATCAGTACCACTCGGTGCGACAAATCCTCTTGCTATGGCAATAGCTTTAATTGCCTGATTTAATGCACCAGCTCCTACTGCTTGCATTTCTGCATACCCTTGTTCTCTTATTACTGCTACTAAAGCACCTGCAACGGAATTTGGGTTTGAACGAGAAGATACTTTTAAAGAATCCACTATCATTTCTCCTTTTATCGCTAGATTATGAACTTGCTTTCGTCCATAATCTAACGTATGCATCGGAGTATTTTTTTAGACGCTTTAGCCTTTAAACGGATAGTCATCGTTTATATAAACACGCTCTTGATAAATTGCTTTCCCTGTAGCACTATCTACCTCTACAAAAAAGCCACTTAATACAGAACGCCCACTTTTTGGAACTTCAAAACGAGTTGGCATATTCGTTTGAAATCGATACAATACATCTTCTTTTTTCATACCTAGTACTTCATCGTATGGTCCAGTCATACCTACATCTGTAATATAAGCAGTACCTCCAGGCAGAATACGCGAATCAGCGGTTTGCACATGTGTATGTGTGCCTACGACAACTGATGCTTTTCCATCTAAATGCCAACCAAATGCAATTTTTTCACTAGTTGCCTCCGCGTGGAAATCCACGAAGATAATCGGAGATAATTTTTTTGCTTCTTCTACTAACTCCGTCGCTTTTTTAAATGGATCATCATGAGGAGGTAAGAAAGTTCTACCATGTATATTTATAACTGAAATAGTTTGCCCATTTTTA
The DNA here is from genome assembly GCF_029222665.1 of Bacillus sp. Cr_A10. Classification (NCBI taxonomy): domain Bacteria; kingdom Bacillati; phylum Bacillota; class Bacilli; order Caryophanales; family Bacillaceae; genus Bacillus; species Bacillus sp. Cr_A10. The sequence continues at coordinate 155,383 of NZ_JARHXR010000008.1, read as the reverse complement.
GTGATAGATGTCATTCCTTTACCTGGTGCTTCCTCTGAAAAGTTTGCAGGTCGAATTAAATAGTCAGTATCATCGATAAAGTCCATGATTTCTTTCTGATCCCATGTATGATTACCCATTGTTACGACATCAACACCCATGTGCAATAAGCCTTGGAATATATTTCTTGTGATCCCTCGACCCGCTGCAGCATTTTCACCGTTTGCAATTACTACGTCGGGATTATATTTTCTTTTAAGTCTTGGTAAATAACTTTCTAATGTATCTCTTCCTATAGATCCAACAATGTCACCAATAAATAATATTTTCAACTTCTACTTCCATCCTCTCTCACGAAAAAAAGGCTTCTTTTAGAAGCCTTTTTGTATTCGTAGTAAAACTCTATTATCAAACTGAATGAGAGCGTTTGTCAACAATTTGTACTATTTTGCGTATTCTACTGCTCTAGTTTCTCTGATGACAGTTACTTTAATATGTCCAGGGTAATCTAGTTCTTCTTCGATTCGTTTACGGATATCTCTTGCCAAACGATGAGCAGAAATGTCATCTATTTGATCTGGACGAACGATAATACGAATCTCTCTTCCAGCTTGAATAGCAAATGATTTTTCAACGCCATCGTAAGACTCTGAAATTTCTTCTAGTTTTTCTAAACGACGAATATAGTTTTCTAATGTCTCGCTTCTAGCACCAGGTCGTGCTGCGGATAATGCATCTGCAGCTGCAACCAATACCGCTATAACAGATGTTGCCTCCGTATCTCCATGATGAGAAGCAATACTATTAATAACTACTGGATGCTCTTTATATTTCGTTGCAAGTTCGACACCGATTTCAACATGACTTCCTTCAACTTCATGGTCAATAGCTTTTCCGATGTCGTGAAGTAAGCCTGCTCGTCTCGCTAGAGTTACATCTTCACCAAGTTCTGCTGCAAGTAAACCAGCTAAAAATGCTACTTCGGTTGAATGCTTTAATACGTTTTGCCCATAACTTGTACGATAGCGAAGTCGACCTAAAATTTTCATTAAATCTGGATGTAAATTATGAACACCTACATCAAATGTAGTCTGCTCACCGATTTCACGGATTTGTTCATCCACTTCTCTTCTTGATTTTTCTACCATTTCCTCAATACGTGCCGGATGAATACGACCATCTTGTACTAATTTTTCAAGTGCCAAGCGGGCAGTTTCTCTACGTATTGGATCAAATCCTGATAGAATAACAGCTTCTGGCGTATCATCAATAATCAAATCAATACCAGTTAAAGTTTCGAGCGTACGAATGTTTCTACCTTCACGACCAATGATACGACCTTTCATTTCATCGTTTGGTAAATTAACTACAGAAACGGTTGTTTCTGCAACATGATCGGCTGCAAAACGTTGTAATGCTAAAGAAAGAATTTCACGAGATTTTTTATCTGCTTCTTCTTTTGCTCGTGTTTCAGATTCCTTCGTCATTACAGCAATATCCGTAGCAAGCTCATTTTCTACTTCTTGAAGAATTATCGCTTTCGCTTCTTCACGTGTTAAAGTAGAGATTCTTTCGAGTTCGCTTTGTTGCTTATTCACTAGCTCGTCCACTTTACTTTCTTTCTGTTCGATATGCTGTTGTCTTTCGGTTAGAGCATCTTCTTTACGCTCAAGACCTACTTCTCTCTTGTTTAGAGCATCATCCTTACGATCAAGATTCTCTTCTCTTTGTAATAACCGATTTTCCTGTTTTTGCAGTTCCATTCGGCGTTCACGGATGTCAGATTCTGCTTCAATTCGTAATTGGTGAGTTTCATCTTTGGCTTCTAATAGTGCTTCTTTTTTTAATGCTTCCGCTTCTCGCTTTGCTTCATCTAAGATGAGTGCAGAAGATTGTTTTGCACCAGTCACTTTTGAATCGTTCACTTTTTTCAGATAAATATAACCAACAACGGCACCGACGAACAGACCAAGCAAAGCGGAGATGATAATTTCCAATAATAATGGCATTCGAACACCCCCTATTTGCTATTCTTTTTAAGTTTCAGTCGGCACAAATATGCAAATGCATATTGCCTATTTCATCATAGTATTAGTAAAGAAATTATACAATTTTAATTGTATAGATGTAGAAATACTCTGTCAAGGAATCGGAAGGATAATTATGAAAGAAAAGCGCTAATCTCGTCCCTTAGAAGGAATATCTGTTATTAATCGTTATCGTAATTCTTTGGATATAATGGTTGCTTTATCATTCGGCAGATTATTAGGAGGGGGGTACCTCACTATCCCCCTCTTTTTTATCAGTAATTTTGTAAATATAGTCTCTAATCATTAACTTTAGTAAATTGGATACTAGAGAAGTGGAATCATTATGTTCGCTTCATAAGTTTTCTACGTTGAAGTTATTCTATGACTCTTGTTTGTGGATTAATTGAAAAAAGAAAAAAAGTCTCCCATAAAATGAGAGACTTCTTTTTTATTCTTCATCTAATAATAATTCAAATTCTTCCTCTTCTTCTTCTGGCTCATGTCCTGCAATAGTATATGAAGCTGCAGTCATTCCAAGAGATTCGCGGATTTTTTGTGAAATTTCATTTTTAATAGCAGGATTTTCTTTAAGGAATTGTTTTGCGTTTTCTCTACCCTGTCCTATACGTTCTTCATTGTAAGCATACCAAGAACCGCTTTTTTGAATAATGTCCATTTCGGAACCAAGGTCCACAATTTCTCCTTCTTGAGAAATTCCTTCCCCATACATAATATCCACTTCTGCTGTTCTGAATGGTGGAGCTACTTTGTTTTTTACAACTTTAATCTTCGTTTTGTTACCTACAATATCTGTACCTTGTTTTATCGCTTCTGCACGTCTAACTTCCAAACGTACGGAGCTATAAAATTTAAGTGCACGTCCACCTGGTGTAACTTCTGGATTACCAAACATCACGCCTACTTTTTCACGAACTTGGTTGATGAAGATTGCAATAGTATTTGATTTATTAATAGCTCCAGAAAGCTTACGTAATGCTTGTGACATTAAACGAGCTTGAAGACCAATATGAGAATCTCCCATTTCACCCTCAATTTCAGCTTTAGGAACTAGAGCAGCAACAGAGTCAATAACTAAAATTTCAACTGCTCCACTACGTACTAATGCCTCAGCTATTTCTAGTGCTTGTTCTCCCGTATCCGGTTGAGATAAAAGGAGTTCATCGATATTTACACCTAGTTTTTGAGCATAGACAGGATCTAGCGCATGCTCTGCGTCAATAAAAGCCGCTTGGCCTCCAGTTTTTTGCACTTCAGCAATTGCATGAAGTGCAACTGTAGTTTTACCAGAACTTTCTGGACCGTATGTCTCAATTATACGACCTCTTGGGTATCCACCTATTCCTAAAGCTGCATCAAGTGCTAAAGAGCCACTAGAAGATGTTGAAATTTCTCTATCTGTTTTTTCACCAAGTTTCATAATTGAACCTTTACCAAATTGTTTCTCTATTTGTTTTAAAGCCATTTCTAAAGCTGCTTTACGATCATTAGCCAATTGTTTTCCTCCTCAAAAGAAAGTCTGTTTTTATTTCTATCTCTACTATACTAGGTGTTTGAGAAATATTCAAGAAAAAAGCGAACGTTTATTCGTTTATTTTTAACGACAATTTAATTATTGGACTTAAAAACGACTCAAAATTGAATTTTGGGTCGTTTTTCATAATGAAAATAAGATTAAATTGTTTTAAAACCTTGTTCGCGAAGTAATCGAATTAAGTAATGAATAGTAAATTTCACAGCTCTCAGTCTATTAGTGTTTCTCATACCCGAAAGACTTAACTTATACGACACTGGTGCCATATCATTTAAAGCAATACCTATCCAGACAGTGCCAGCCGGCTGGCCACCATGAGCATCTGGTCCAGCTGCCCCTGTTATGCCAACACCAATATTTGTATTAAATTTTTCTTTAATACAATTAGCCATAGCCTCAGCACATTCTCTAGATACTACCCCAAATGAGTCTATTATTTGCTGATCTACGCCAAGTTGATCGACTTTGATAGACTCGGTATATGTAATCATACCTCCAACTAATACTGCACCCATTCCTTTAACTGCAGCAATTTCGGATTGAAATAATCCTGCAGTCATGCTTTCTGCGGCAGAAATAGTTAATTGATTTTCAACTAGTATCTCTTGAAGCTTAGAGGCTAAAGAGTCGTCATTGTACCCATATACATATTCACCTACACGGTCAAAAATCTCTTTTTGAAGAACCTCAATCTTTTCCCATGCTGCAGCTTCTGAATCACTTTTAGCTGTCAAGCGTAACGTAACTTCCCCATCTGAAGCGAGTGGAGCCAATGTAGGGTTTTTTTGGTTATCTAATAAGTCCTGTACCCGCGTTTCCAGTTCTGCTTCACCAATACCATAAAAACGCATTACATGAGACAAAATAACCGTTTCTTCATTGAGTAATTTTAGCAGTAATGGTTTTGCTTCAAATTGGAACATAGGCTCCATTTCTTTTGGTGGTCCAGGTAAAAGGATATACGAGTGATTCTCTGATGTAAGTAGCATCCCGGGAGCCATCCCATTCTTATTCGGCAATACTGTACAGCCTTCAAGTACTAATGCTTGTTTTTTATTATTTTCGGTCATTTCACGGTTCATTCTTTTGAAAAAGTCTTCGATATAAAGTAACGCTTGTTGATCAAGTACCAATTTTTTGTTTAAATGAGCGGAAATAGTTTCTTTTGTTAGGTCGTCTTTTGTAGGTCCTAAACCACCTGTGAAAATAATTAAATCTGCACGTTCTTCCGCGATTTTAATCGAATCGAGTAAGCGTTTCGGATTATCTCCCACTACCGAATGAAAATAAACATCGATTCCTAATTCAGCAAGTTGGGAAGAAATAAATCGGGCATTCGTATTTGAAATCTGCCCTAACAATAACTCTGAGCCTACAGCAATTATCTCTGCTTTCATCTAACAATACTTCCTTCCTATCACTTAGAATCAAGTAACACTCTACGATTTAAATAGAAGTAATCAAACCCAGACCATAAGGTGAAAATGAGACATACATACAACATAATCATATCAAATGGGATAGAGAACATTTCAAAAAAGACATTCCCTAATAACAATGAAGATATTGCAATGATTTGTGTCCACATTTTAATTTTACCTAACTGGTTCGCAGCAACTACTTCTCCTTCGTTTGCAAGTATTAAACGTAGTCCTGTTACTGCAAATTCACGGCTAATAATTAATATTACTACCCAAGCAGGAGCCATTCCAAACTGAACTAATATAATAAGAGCTGCAGAAACTAATAATTTATCTGCCAATGGATCTAAAAATTTCCCCATATTAGTTACGAGATTATATTTTCTCGCGTAATAACCATCAATAAAATCCGTAATGGATGCAATGATAAAAATAATCGCTCCAATTAAATGACCTAAAGGAATTGTAGCTCCGAGGAAGCTAACATCCCCCCAGTTAAAATCTACAAGCATAAAAAACATAAATACTGGAATTAAAAAAATGCGAAACATGGAAATTTGATTTGGAATATTCATTTTCATTTACGACAAACTCCTTTCTTATAAGACCAAAAAGCCATCTAAATAGATGGCTATTTGTTGAACTGTATCACTAAATTTTGAGTAGTACTATCTGATTTAAATTCAACTGCTTGATCGTTTATAGATACTGTATTTCCAGGTGTATGACCTAAACGGATTCGCACTCGTGTTAATGCACTTGCATCATACTCGAATGTTTCACCTGCATTAACTGCTTGATCAACTAAAATTTTGTTGTCCTGGTCTCTAATATTCAGCCAGGTTTTATTTGTTGCAACAATTTTAACTAAATAAGACTCTGCACCAGTTAAATCATATGTTGTTGTTTCACCTTGCGTTTCTACAAATGTTAACTGTTGTTCCGGCTTAGTTTCTTCAACAACTTCTTCTTGTACTTCTTCGTCTGGTTTTTCTTCCTCAGTTGGTGTAACTGGATTCTTTTCCTCTGTAGGTGGTTTTGTTTCCAGAGTTAAAGCGTTATCAGTTTCAGCTGGATCCGTTTCATCATTCTTAGGTGAATTTTGAAATAAAAACCATAAAATCACTATAATAGCGATAGCAAAAAGTGCAACTACTAGCATCGGAAAAACTTCCATAAACTTGCCCGTTGAACGACCGCCTAATGATCTTCGAGAAGGCGTTGTAGTTATATTCTTTGATACTTCTTCATTCATCGGTGTTGGAATCTCCGATTTATAAGTATCTAATAGTTCATCCCCGTTTAAACCAACGGCTTCTGCATATTGTTTAATAAAAGCACGCACATAGAATGAACCAGGCATAGTCGCATAATTTCCTTCTTCTATTCCAGCCAAATATCTCTTTTGTATTTTTGTGATTTCTTGTAAATCATCAATACTAAATCCTTTTGCAATTCTCGCCTCTTTTAAGCGAGCACCTAGTTCTGTCACTTAAAACACCTGCCCGTTTAAAAATTAAATCCACCAAATCCGCCAAACCCACTCATCCCTTTGTCGGACATTCCGTGGTTTTTCTCCATCATTTCGTACGTAATTTCCTCGTCTGGGTTATGACGAAGTTCAATAATATAGTCGAAATCATCAATAGAGTACTCCGAATGTTGGATAAACATGTCCGGGTGTTCTACTACTTTAATAGTAGGCATCCGCATCATTTCTCTTACTAACATTTGATGTTTCTCATCATTTGACTTTCTTGTTACTATACCATCTAAAATAAAAATGTTACGATCACTAAACTCGTCCCCTGCAAGCTGACTTCTGATTGTTTGCTTAATCATTGTAGAGGATAGAAAAATCCACTTCTTGTTAGCACAGACACTAGCAGCAACAACTGATTCCGTTTTACCGACACGTGGCATACCTCTAATACCAATTAGTTTGTGGCCTTCCTGCTTAAATATTTCTGCCATGAAATCAACTAGCAAACCTAGCTCATCTCTTACAAATCGAAAGGTCTTTTTATCATCTGCATCACGTTGTATATACCTTCCATGTCTAACAGCTAAACGGTCTCTCAACTTAGGTTCCCTAAATTTGGTTAATTGAATCATTTCCATCGTAGAAGCAATATGCTCAAAGCGTTCAATATTTTCTTTTTTTTCGGCTTTAATCAACATTCCTCGACGGCCTTCGTCAACACCATTAATTGTGACGATATTAACTCGTAGCATACCAAGTAAAGAAGCGATATCTCCCAAAAGTCCAGGACGATTTATTTGAATGTCATATTCAAAAAACCATTCACTTGCCATAGTTATCTGTCCCCTCTATTTAGATGACGTTTCATTTCATTATAAGTTCTATCATATATGATTTTTGAGATGAATAAAAGAAAAAAAGAAAAGAGCTACAGGATCCCTCTCTTTTCTTTTTACATCAAATATACCATCCACCATTTACTCGGATAATTTGACCAGTTATATAATTTGCTTTCTCACTTACTAAAAATTCGACAGCATTTGCCACATCATCCGTAGTACCAAATACACCAGCAGGTATTTCTTCTAATAACAGATCTCGTGCTTCCATATCTAAATGATGATTCATTTTAGTATCAATAAATCCTGGTGCAACAGCATTGACTGTAATTTTCTGCAAAGCCACTTCTTTTGCATATGCTTTCACAAACGCATGCTGAGCACCTTTTGCAGCGGAATATGCTACCTCATAAGAAGCCCCGGTGTCTCCCCATATAGAACCTACAAAAACAATGGAGGCATTCACATTTTTTCGAAGTTTGGGTGTAAGTTTTCCAGCTAAATAAATTGGATGTTCAACATGCACTTGAAAAAGATCTCGTATTTCAACTAATGTCGTCTCTTCTAACCCTTTATACAAACTATGCCCTTGAGCAAATATAATGGTCTGAAGCGAAAATATCGAGGATACTAAAGATTCTACAGACTCAGAACTCCTCATATCCGCTTGAACGAGCAAAAAATCTTGTTCTGGATAAGAAGACTCTAGTTTTGCTAACAAGCTTTTTACAAGTTCTTCATTACTAGCAAAATGTAAGTACAATGACCAACCAGCTTCAGCAAGTTTATAACTGATTGCATGACCAATCTCACCTGATGCACCTACAACTAGAGCAAATTTGTTAGTCATTTTGCTTTTTCTCGTTTGGAAGAACGGTAAATACTGTATGCATTTCACTGTTAGTTAATGATTCAAACGCATGTTTTACTTGTTCCATCGTTAAGTTTTCCAAAGCAGGGACTACATCAAATAAATTCATCTTGTTAAACGAATATCGAGTAAATTGATTCGCGATATATTCAATAGAATTTAAAGCACGTAAGAAAAAGCCAATCTTTTTACGTGTAACACGCTTTAAGTCATCTTCCGTGTATTTCCATTCATTCTGAGTATCTGCGATTGTTTGTTTAATGGAAGCAACAAGTGCTTCAGGATTAGTGGAATCTGAACCAATCATAGTAAATCCATAGCCATGTTCCATTGAAAAATCCGCAGAGTATGATTCATCAATATATCCTTTTTCGTATACATCTTGATAAAAGACTGAAGTTCTACCAAAAATTAATTCGACTGCCACCTGCATGGAAAGTTCATAATTCAACATTTCATTTCCAAAGATATTTGTATTATTTGATTTAATTCCGAACATTACTTTAGGTTTTTGTACATCCATTTGGAGAGTACGTTCTTGAATATCAACAGATAATTGCTCATTTGGGAAAAATCTTTTTATTTCCTGCGGTTTTTCAAATGATTTTGACGCTTGATCCTCTTTTATAAAATTCATCATTATCTCTGGATCCACTGCACCGACCACAAATACCATCATGTTAGATGGATGGTAAAAAGTGTTGTAACATTCGTATAAATGATCTGCAGTTATTTTATTGATAGATTCAATTGTTCCTGCAATATCAATTTTCACAGGATGTTCTTTATACATATTTTCAATCGTACCAAAATACAATCGCCAATCTGGTTGGTCGTCATACATGGTAATTTCCTGGGCAATAATACCTTTTTCTTTTTCTACTGTTTGTTCTGTAAAGTAAGGTTGTTGAACAAAATCAAGCAAAGTTTTTGTATTATCTAACACATGATCTGTGGACGAAAATAAATAAGAAGTTCTCGTAAACGAGGTAAAAGCATTAGCCGAAGCACCTTTTTCACTAAACTGTTGAAAAACATCGCCTTCTTCTTTTTCGAACATTTTATGCTCTAAAAAATGAGCAATCCCGTCTGGAACGATAACCGGTTCTTCTTTGCCAAGAGGGATAAACTCACGATCAATTGAGCCATAATTAGTTGTAAATGTTACATAGGTTTTGGAAAAACCCTTTTTCGGTAAAATATATACATTTAAACCATTCGGTAGTTGTTCATTGTATAAAGTCTCATCTAATTGTTGAAAATAAGTTTTATTCATTCTCCGCACCATCCTTACCAGATAGGAAATAGACGAATTCCTTCTCTATCTTAGAAGCCATTTGTTGAATTTGGTCTTTTGTCACATTAGACCATTTTTCAAACCAATCTTCTACTGTAAATTCTTCATTCAATTCTTTATATTGATCATAAATTTCAATTTGTGCACGAGCAGAATCTAACGCTTCCTTTAGCTGGTTCTTTAACATCGATCTCGTTTGATTTATTTCTAAATCAGAAATCTCACCAGCTTGCATTACCTTCAGTTGTTCATCAATTAGCTGTACTGCTTTTTCTTGTAAATTCGAATCTATTCCAGCTAACACGAATATTAAACCATACATCGATGAATAACTACTAGATGCGTAATAAGCCATACTTTCTTTTTCCCGAACATTCATAAATATTTTTGAATGAGCAAATCCACCAAAAATCCCGTTTGTCATCTGCATAATTGGAAATTCTTCAGAGAAGAAAGTAATTGGTGTGTGATAGGCAATATGTAATTTACCTTGTTTCATCTCTTGTATTTCATGTAAAAATTCGTTTTTATGACCTACTTTTTGTGTATCGTGTTTGGATGATACTTTATCTTTGCGAGCTGTAAATGGGAAGTGACTTTCTATTTTCCCTTTGATGTCATTAACATCTACGTCACCAACTATGTAAATAGATAATTCATCATCGTTTATTATTTTTCTGTGCATTTCAACTAATTGATCATTTGTTACTGCTTGAACTGCAGGTACCGTTCCATTTGAAGATATGGAAGCAGGGTGATCTGGACGAATGTTTTCGAGCAAACGTTGTTGAGCATATCTAGTTTTATCATCATACATGGATTGAATTCGTTCGATAACTTGTTCCTTCTCACGTTTTACGATGGAATCAACAAATTTACCATTTACTAAAAGGGGTTTATAAATTACTGTAGAAAGCAAGGAAATTACTTCGTCTACTACCTTTTCATTAGACAAATAAGCATCATTTACAGTTTCAGCATTCAACGAAAAGATATGATTATTACCTTTTTTTATCGTATCGAAATATATAACTGCCCCATATAATTCATCTACACGTTTACGAAATTCGGAATTCGTAGGATATATTTCATTACTATATTGAAGTATATTGGCAAGTACTGCACGAATTGAGGCATCTTGAACATTAATTGGCTGTTTCCATTTAAATGAAATATTAATTGTTTTAAATTGTTCTGTCGGTCTAACATAAAGCTTAACACCATGTGCAAGTTCATACTTCTGAAACATGTTGTTATCCCCCTTTTTCTATATAGTTTACTCTATCTTCTATTCACTATACATCTTCCTTTTAAACTATGCCAAATAAAAGGGACCAAATAAATTTGGTCCCTACAGATTTAACAATAGTATACATCTAACGTGTCTCTTAAGACGATCAAAATAAACGTTTAAAAACTTATCGTTTACCTTTTATATATGGAATTCCACTTGCTTTCGGTGCATATGCTTTACCTATAAATCCAGCAACCGCCAAGATCGTCAAGACATAAGGTAGTACATGTAAGAAATAACTTGGTATTTGGTCAATGTAAGGAATTTGCCCTCCCACAATACTTAGCGCTTGAGCAAAACCAAAGAATAAAGCCGCTCCTAGAGCACCAAGTGGATGCCATTTACCAAAAATCATTGCTGCAAGTGCCATAAATCCTTGTCCATTTATAGTAGTATGGCTAAACTCTCCTGAGATAGATTGCGAATAAACCGCTCCCCCTATACCAGCTAGAGCTCCAGATAATACAACCGCTATATAGCGCATTTTTGTAACATTTACACCCATCGTGTCTGCTGCCATCGGATGTTCACCAACAGCACGTAATCTCAATCCAAATGGAGTTTTATAAATAACAAACCAAGCTAGAATCGCTATAGCTACAGCTAAAATCGACGTTGAATAAACATCCTTAAAGAACATTGGTCCTATCACCGGTATATCACTTAAAAATGGTATGTCAAATCGTATAAAACGTTCTTGAATATAATCTGTTTGACCTTTACCATAAATCATTTTCACTGAGAATAATGCAATTGCGACACCAAGCATATTGATCGCAACCCCAGAAATGGTCTGGTCAGCACGGAAAGATATTGCTGCAACTGCATGCATTAAAGAAAAAATTGCTGAGACAACCATAGCTGCAAGTAATGAAACCCAAGGAGTAAAGGCTCCAAAAGTATCTACGAACATTAAGTTAAATAATATACCAATAAATGCTCCCATTACCATCAAACCTTCAAGTCCAATATTAATAACACCTGAACGTTCAGAAAACACCCCACCAATGGCAGTAAAGATTAATGGAGCAGCATAGAAAATAGCCGATGGAATAATGAAATATAGAACATCTAAAAAGCTCATATTATTTCGCCTCCTTTTTCTTGTTCATTTTTTCAAGGAAATAGCGAATAACGTAACCACAAGCTACAAAGAAAATAATGATTGCAATAACAATCGATACAATTTCAACAGGTATTCCTGCTGCGTTCGGCATATTTAAAGCCCCATATTTTAAAGCCCCAAATAAAGTTGCTCCGAAAACCACTCCAAGTGGAGTATTCGCACCTAAAAGGGCTACGGCGATACCGTCAAAACCTATTCCAGTAAATCCACCTTTTACATTCGCGTATTGGAATGTACCAAGTGCCTCCATAGCTCCAGCTAGACCAGCAAAAGCCCCAGAAATAACCATAGATAAAATAATATTTTTATTTACATTCATACCAGCATATTGAGAAGCATTTTTGTTAAAACCAACTGCTTTTAGCTCGTAACCAGTCGTAGTTTTTTCTAAGATAAACCACATTAATAAAACCATCGCAAGAGCAATGAAAATACCATAATGTAAGCGTGAAAAGTCAGTCATACTTTCAAAAAATGCCGACTTTAATGAAGCGGTCTCTTTAATAGTACCTGTGTTATCTCCTCCATCCGAAATAATCCGGATAAGGGCATTTGTTGTATGAAGTGCAATGTAGTTCATCATAATCGTTACAATTACTTCATGAACTTGCAACTTCGCTTTTAATAATCCAGGAATAAATGCCCATATAGCACCTGCTAATGCAGCAGCAATAATAGCAAATGGAAGATGTATATACATTGGTAAATCGAAAGCTACACCAACATATGCAGCTGCGAACCAGCCAACTAAAAGTTGTCCTTCTACCCCAATATTAAACAATCCTGTTCGGAACGCAAAAGCCACTGCTAGACCAGATAAAAGGTATGGTGTTATTTGACGGATTGTCTCTCCGATTGCATATGAATCTCCAAAAATACCATTCCATAATGCAATATAACCTTGTACTGGATCATATCCACTAACTAGCATGACGATAGCTCCGACAAGCAACCCTAAAATAACCGATATAACAGGGACAAGAATATTTACTACTCTATTCGACATGCTGTTTATCCCCCTGGTTCACTTCAATTTCTTCTCTTATGCTTTGACCTGCCATTAACAAGCCAAGCTCTTGCTCAGTTGTATCTTTCGGATACACAGTATCAACAATTTGGCCATCATGAATAACCGCGATACGATCTGAAACATTCATTACTTCATCTAATTCAAATGAAAGAAGTAGTACTGCTTTTCCATTATCACGTTGTTCGATTAAGCGTTGATGAATAAACTCGATAGCACCAACATCAAGACCTCTCGTTGGTAATGCAGCAATTAGAAGTTCGGGATTTCGAATAATCTCACGACCAATAATTGCTTTTTGTTGATTTCCTCCTGATAAGGAACGCGCAAGTGTATCTTCACCTTGAGTACGAACATCAAAGTCACTAATTACTTTTTTTGCTAGCTCCGATACTTTCCCATAATCCATAATTCCTTTATTCGAAATAGGTGACAAATAGTATGTTTGTAACGCAATATTATGCCCTATTGAAAAGTCTAATACTAAACCATGTTTATGACGATCTTGTGGGATATGCCCAACTCCTGCTTCTGTCACTTGACGAGGCTTTTTGTTCGTAACATCTTGTCCATTGATAGAAATAGTACCTTTCTTAACTTTACGAAGGCCAGTAATAGCTTCTATTAATTCGGATTGTCCATTCCCATCAATACCAGCTATCCCTAGTATTTCTCCTTTACGAACTGTTAAGTTTAATCCCTTAACTTTTTCAATTCCTCTGTAATCCGTAACAGTTAAATCTTTAATAATAAGCGAGTCATCAGTAGGATGGGCCTCTTCCTTAATTGTTTTAAAGTCGACTTGTCTTCCTACCATTAGAGAAGCAAGTTCATTTGGATTTGTCTCGGCAGTAATAACTGTTCCAATTCCTACACCTTTACGAATGACTGTAACACGATCAGAAACGTCCATTATTTCTTTTAATTTGTGCGTAATTAAAATAATAGATTTTCCTTCTTGGATAAGTCTTTTCATAATTTGAATTAGTTCATGAATTTCTTGAGGTGTTAAAGAAGCAGTAGGTTCATCAAAAATTAAAATTTCTGCTCCACGATAAAGTGTTTTCAAGATTTCAACACGTTGTTGCATACCTACAGAAATATCTTCAATTTTTGCGTTTGGATCTACATCTAAACCATACATCTCGGATAATTTCTGTATTTTTTTTGAAGCATCTTTAATATTGATAGTTCCATTTTTCGTTAACTCATTACCTAAAATAATGTTTTCAGTTACCGTAAAATTTTCTACAAGCATAAAATGCTGATGTACCATACCTATTCCAAGATCGTTGGCAACGTTTGGATCAGTTATCTTAACTGATTTCCCGTTAACTTTTATTTCACCAGCTTCTGGTTGATATAGACCAAATAAAACATTCATGAGAGTGGACTTTCCAGCACCATTCTCCCCTAGCAGAGCATGAATTTCTCCCTTCTTTAATTGAAGGGTAATGTTATCATTTGCAACAAACGATCCAAACTCTTTACGAATGCCAAGCATCTCTATTACATAATCCAATGAATTCACTCCCTACTATACTAGTACAAAATTAATACAAGAAAGACTTTAAATTTTCATCTTATAGATTATTGGAAATAGTTTCATAATCAATAACCCTTATAACCTGAAATGTCTATCTATTAAATTAGACTCAAAAATCTAATGAAGACTTTAAATATTTAAAATCTTTCATCTACTAATTAAAGAATCATAAAGACCGATAACTCGGCCTTTATGATGTGCGTTACAAAATTATTCTACTGTTTCAGGTACTACGATTTCACCTGAAGCAATTTTATCAGAGAACTCTTTAACTTTTGCTAGAACATCTTCTGGAATAGCTCCACGAGAATCAGCAAGGCCAACTCCTTCTTCCGCTAAACCATAAGTTACTGTTTTTCCACCTGGGAAGTTTCCAGCCATTGTTTCTTTTGCAATGTTTTGAACTGCTACGTCAACACGTTTTTGCATAGATGTAAGAGTTACGTTAGTATCACCAACTGCACCCTCTTCGTATTGGTCAGAGTCAACTCCGATTACCCATACGTTAGCATTTGCATCTTTTGTTTTACGTTCTTTTGCTTCAGCGAATACACCATTACCAGTACCACCAGCTGCGTGGAAAATAATATCTACTCCTGAAGAGTACATACGGTTTGCAGTAGTTTTACCAAGTGCTGCATCATCAAATTTCCCTGTATATTGAACATCTACTTTAATGCTTGGATCTACAGCTTTAACGCCTTCTAAGAAACCAGCTTCAAAACGTTCGATAACTGGAATTTCCATTCCACCAACGAATCCGATTTGTTTAGATTCTGACATTAGAGCAGCAGCTACACCTGCTAAGAATGAACCTTCTTGCTCTTTAAACATTACAGAAGCAACGTTTGGTGCATCAACAATAGCATCAATGATAGCAAGTTGAGCATCTTTTTGTTGCTCAGCAATAGTTGCAATTGGTTTTTCCATTAGGAAACCAATACCATAAACTACGTCAAAGTCACGACGAACTAAGTTATTTAAGTTTGTATTGTAATCAGCGTCTGATGCAGATTGAAGGTAATCATATCCACCGTCACCTTTTTCAAGACCGTTTTCTTTCCCAAATGCTTCAATACCTTCCCAAGCTAATTGGTTAAATGATTTGTCATCTACTCCACCAACGTCAGTTACCATTGCTAAAGAAAAGTCTTTTGCTTCACTTGCAGTTGAACCTGAACCTTCATTACCTTTTGAAGGAGTAGCCTCATCTTCTTTTGCACCACATGCTCCAAGAATTGTTCCAGCAGCAAGTACAAGTGACAGTCCTAATCCAAATTTACGTTTTGTCAAATTGAAAACCCCCATTTTTTTTCTTATTAGCAGGAATTTAAATCTTTTTACACCCTTTTCCGAACAACATGAAAGCTAAATTTATCAGCTCGAAAATAGTTTTTCGAGTACAAAACTACACGATCATTTTCATCGTAGTGAAGTTGTTTTAATACAAGCAATGAAGTTTCTGGTTCACAGTTTAACGTCGGTGAAGCAATTTCATGATATCCCACTGGATCAATAAATGTTACCGCATGCGAAACTCTAATTTCTCCCGATTCCTCTAATGCATTAAATATAGAACCTTCTTCTCTAACAAGAAAATCATTTGGCAAGTAATTTTCTGGAACTTTATCTATACAATATACAACTGGCTCACCATTTGCAGTACGGACTCGTTCCATCGATATTATTGATTGTTCTTCACTACACTGAAAGCGTTTTATATCATCTTCAGAAGCAAGTGATTGCATAGAACTAAGATAAATTGTTCCCGGTTCCATTCCTGCACTTCGAATCATGGATGAAACACTAGATAATTGTTCAATTCCTGAAGTAAAAACAGGCTTTGAATTAACAAATGTGCCGACACCATGTCTTCTAATAATGACATTTTCTTCTTCCAATAAGCGAAGTGCTTCTCTTAAAGTTGCACGACTTACTCCAAGCGTTTTAGCTAATTCAAATTCTGACGGAAGCTTTTCCTTTTCTTTGAATATGCCATTGTCAATGTCTTGTTTAAGACGATCAATTACTTGAAGATACAGATGACGATGGTCTATTTTGATTGTCAACGAAAACACCACCATTTTGAAGAGATCAGACCTCCGATGTAAAAGATTCCTACTAATCAGTCATACTATAACATTTTTAATGATTGAAATAAATACTTTTATTAATATTAGAATAAAAGATTTAACGTAAAATTTAACTAAATGTAATGTTTTTGTCATATTATATCTTCAAAGTGTGATACTAATTGCAAAAAAATAATTATATATGTCCTCATATTTCTTCATCTAACGCTTGTTTAGATATAAGCACTTGCCGTGGCTTACTTCCTTCATATGGACCAACAACTCCACCCATTTCGAGCTGATCAATAATTCGAGCAGCACGAGAGTATCCGATTCTAAAACGACGTTGTAAAAGGGAGACAGATGCAGTCTGCATGTCTGTTACTAATTGCAAAGCATCCTCATATAACTCATCTCGGTCTAGTTGTTCTGAAGATTCTTCCACTTCATCTGGAATCATTTCTTCCTGATAATTTGCTTTTTGTTGTTCAATGACAAAATCTACTACTCGTTCTACCTCAGCATCTGATAAATATGCACCTTGAACACGGACAGGCTTCGAACTTCCAGCAGGTAGGAAAAGCATATCTCCACGCCCTAAAAGTTTTTCTGCTCCTCCCATATCTAATATAGTTCGTGAATCAATAGCAGAAGATACTGCAAATGCTATTCTCGAAGGAATATTTGCTTTAATAATACCCGTAATAACATCCACACTTGGTCGTTGTGTAGCAATTATTAAATGAATACCAGCTGCCCGTGCCATTTGTGCAAGTCTCGTAATAGAATCCTCCACATCACTTGAAGCTACCATCATTAAATCTGCTAACTCATCAACTATTACAACTATATATGGAAGTTTTGGATGTTTCTCTTCATTTTCTTCATTCCATTTATCAATGTGTTCGTTATATCCACCTATATTTCGTGTTCCTGTGTGAGAAAATAAATCATATCTTCTTTCCATTTCCGATACAATTTTTTTCAAGGCTTGTGAAGCTTTTCTTGGATCTGTCACAACTGGAGCTAAAAGATGGGGAATGCCATTATACACATTCAACTCTACCATCTTAGGGTCAATCATCATCATTTTCACTTCATGAGGTTTAGCTCGCATCATAATACTGATTATTATTCCATTAATGCAAACACTCTTCCCACTACCGGTAGAACCTGCAACGAGTAAATGAGGCATCTTGTTTAGTTCCGCTAATACAGCTTGTCCCGTCACATCTCTACCAAAACCAATTAGAAGCTTTAGATTAGGCTTGTTATTTTCTTTGGATTCTAGCACTTCACTCAGGCTAACAATTGCAACTTCCTTATTCGGAACCTCTATACCGACTGCAGATTTCCCTGGAATTGGAGCTTCAATTCGAATATCTCTCGCTGCAAGTGCTAAAGCTAAATCGTCATGTAGGCTTACAATACGGCTTACTTTTACTCCTACATCAGGAAGCACTTCATATTTTGTAACTGCTGGCCCTAAATGAACCTGAGTAACTTTTGCTTTTACTCCAAAACTTAAAAAAGTTTGTTCTAGCTTTTTTGCATTCGCCTGAATTGCATTTAATTCTCCACTTTGATCACTGTGAGTAGGTGAATCTAAAAGTGACATCGATGGGAGTTGATAATCTTCATTTTCAATAACTTCTGATTCCATATTAATTTCTAATGGTTCGGGAGCTTCTGTTGACTCTTCTCTTTTAGAAATTCGTTCCGTAAATGCAGAAATGATAGGAGCCGAATCTTGAATTATTTCTTCTTCTAATGGAAGAGTTTTTTCCTCGTGGATAGTAACTGCTTCTTCTTGGACCATTTCTTTTTTTGTTCTTCTTGCTTTTCTCTCCGATACTACTGGTTTTGATTTTTTCTTACGTCTTTTAAACAACTCTTTAAATTTAGGAGATACCTCAACTAAATAAGGAACTAGTGCTTTACCTGTTATTAATACTATACCTATAAATAGCAATAGCCATCCAGCTACTTTTGCTCCAGCAGCATCAAACAACACATGAAAAGAGGCAAACAGGATAGCACCAATCATTCCACCACCAAGTGAACTGCTTCTATCTGTAATTCCTCCACTTTCTACTAATACTCTATAACTTTCTCTTAGTACAGAATTTGTTACTAATGCATTTCCACTAAAGAGCTGTTCAAAGAGAGATAAATGACTAAATAACAAAAGACTACTTAATACAAAGGCAAAACCTAATAAAAGTCGATGATTCCAAGAAGGAAATGTTTGTTTAATCATAATAATTAGTGCAAAAACAATTAATAGAAACGGTACAGCAATATGCCAATTACCGAATAGAAAATAACCTACATACGCTAAACTTTTTCCGACAAGGCCGTATTCATAAAACGAGATAATTGCAATTCCAATAACGATTAATCCAATAATTTCATACATTAATGGATGTAACGTTTTTTTGGCTGCTGCTTTTTTGACTGGTTTTTTCCTTTTTTGTGCCATCTAAGTCACCTGCTTTCCTCAAAATGATAAAAAGGACTTCCTTCCGCAATAATCGGAAAGGAAATCCTTATATACTCACATTAATATTCCATAATAATCGGGATGATCATTGGACGTCGTTTTGTTTGTTGGAATAAATATGAATTTAGCGTATCGCGGATTTCTTGTTTTATGTTTGTCCATTCAAACGTTTCTTTATTCACATATTTTTCAACAACTGCTTTTACTAGTTTAGCAGACTCATCCATTAACTCTTCGGACTCTCTAACATATACGAATCCTCTTGAAAGTATTTCTGGTCCAGAAGCAATTTTCTTTTGAGCACGGTTTAATGTTACAACAACTATAAATATACCGTCCTGCGATAAAAGCTTACGATCACGTAGAACAATATTACCTACATCCCCTACACCAATACCATCAATTAATACGTTACCAGCTTGAACTCTTCCGCTCATTCTCATTTTTCCATTTTTATATTCGACAATATCTCCCTTATCTGCAATAAAAATTTCTGATTTAGACATACCGATATCTTGAGCTAATTTAGAGTGAGCCATTAACATACGATATTCCCCTTGAATTGGAATAAAATAAGTCGGCTTTGTTAAGTTAAGCATCATTTTTAAATCTTCTTGACTTCCGTGTCCAGAAACATGGACATTTTTTTCTGAAGTCAATACTTTTGCACCCGCTTTAGCAATTTGGTTCATCGTTGAATACATCCCAACCTCCATACCAGGAGAAGGGGTAAACGTGATTAATACTGTATCTGTGTCTTTAATTTTTATATCTTTGTGATGTTTACGAACCATTTTTTCTAATGCTTCTAGGGGTTCCCCTTGATTGCCTGATACAATTACAACTATATCATTATCGTTATACTTCGATATCTCTTTTATTGGAATAATGGTGTCTTCTTCCACTGTAAAATAGCCTAAATCTAACCCAATTTCAAATATATTTTCTAGGCTTTTTCCTGCTATCGCAACTTTTTTATGAGTTTCTGCAGCTTTATCTAATACTTGTTGAATACGTATAAAATTTGAAGCATATAAAGATACAAGGATACGTCCTTGAGAAGCGTGGAATGTTTCTGATAATTGGTTTTCTATAACTGCTTCTGAAGTTGTATATCCTGGTCTTTCTGCTTCCGTTGAATCAGATAATAAAATAAATACGCCTTCTTCACCTAATCCGGCAATTTTTGCGATATCAGGGCGATATTTTCCTTTAGCTGATTGGTCGAATTTAAATTCTCCTGTATGCACAATTGCGCCCTCTGAAGTATGAAAAACAATACCGAGTGAATCTGGTATACTATGTGTCGTATGGAAAAAAGTCACATACGTATTTTGGAAATTCATACGGCTCTTATTCGTTACTTCAAAGTATTTAACCTGTTGCTTTGTAGGCAAAGCTTTCATATGAGTTTTAGCTAAAGCAATTGTTAACTTAGATCCATACACTGGTGCTTGTACTTTTTGCAATAAATACGCAATTGAACCAATAGCATCCTCGTGTCCATGAGTTAAAAATATACCTTTTACACGACTCTTATTTTCTTCTAAATACGTGATATCTGGTATTACAATATCAATACCTAGCATTTCATTTTCTGGGAACATAAGTCCACTGTCTACTACGAATATTTCTTCGTCAATTTCTACCACATACATTGCTTTTCCGATTTCTCCCACTCCACCAAGCGGTATAATTCGAATAAGTTCATTTTTTACTTTAACCAATTGTTTTCCTCCTAAAATTAACCCGACCAACATCCACTAGTTTTCATTATATCGAACGTCAACGATTCGCACAATAATAAAAGCATAACGCATACTCATATGAATTAGTATAAATTAAAAAAGTGCCTATTGTGGTGCTTTAAGCATTAAATCTCTTTCATCACGCTAGCGAAAGGCATTGGAAAGAGTTTGGTTTCAACATTACAAGGACTTTTTGAAGGGCAATCATATAGCGACCTTCTTTCTGTTTCCCTCTACCTTTTGAAAATAGCTTTGTACTACTTTGAATAATTAAAGAACAGTTACTTTCATCTACTTGCAAATCACATAAAAAGACTAAACATGTCTTCAGTCTAAGTCTTTTGACAAACCATGTTTTCCGAAACTTACCGCTCGCTTTCCGCGGGCGAGTTCCGAGCCGCTTGGTCCAACACGATGTTGGGTCATGCAATAATTGCCGCAGGACGCGGCGAACTTAGATTGCCTTCCATTTGACGGAGCGTACTTAGCCTACCTTCCTCTCCTAAGTTGAGGGCACTGAAAGTCTATAGAATTTGCATTACTAAATAATTTCGTCCAATAAATAAGAAAATATCGTTGAAACGGCTCCCTTTCCGCTGGCGTTGCCTTAGCCTCCTCGCTGCGCTGTGGGGTCTTCGGCTAACGCTATTCCCGCAGGAGTGTCGCCTTTTTCAACGATTTTCTATTAATACTAATTGAAAAAATGTTAGTGATAAAAACTTGCTCTATTAATGGCAAGATGGTTATCTATTTGAAAAGCGGATAATAGTTGAATGGAGAAGAAGGCGGCGACTCCTGCCGGAATAGCATGAACTGAAGACCCTGGACTGAGCGTAGCGAGGGAAGCGGCTGAAGTCATGCCGGCGGAACGCGTCCGCCTGGAACGGAAATTAACGGATCCAAATAATAATCGAGTATGTGAACAACTTGTCGTCCACATACTGTTATGAAATCTCATTGAAGACTTTTTCAGTGCACTCGATCGTAGCGAAGGAGGAGGCTCGGCGCTCGCCCGCGGAAAGCGTCCGCCTGGAACGGAAAATATCGCACTTTTTAAAATAGATGCTATGAAGAAAGAGGCTGCCCCAAAAAGTCATTTTTTATGACTTTCAGGACAGCCTCTTATTATTATTTACTCTCTAAATAACTTTCCCAAATTCGATCGAATGCTGTTTTTTCTTCTGAAGTCATTTCCACTAAAGGTAAACGTAAGGAACCTACTTCTAACCCTATTTTTGAAAGGGCGTATTTAACAACAACTGGATTTGGATGTTCAAATAAAGCTTTCATCACTGGTAAAATTCGTTGATGGATACTTGATGCTTTTTTATGCTCACCTGCATGAAATAATTGAATCATCTCTTGCATTTCGGTTCCGATAACATGAGAAGCAACCGAGATTATTCCTGATCCACCAATTGCAATCAGTGGTAACGTTAAAGAGTCATCTCCACTATAAACTAGAAAATCCTCTTCCGTGTTTGCTAATATTTTTGTCATTTGATCCAAACTTCCACTTGCTTCTTTTACAATTTGAATCGACGGAATTTCACTTAATTCGACAATCGATTCCGGTTCCAAATTAACAACCGAACGACCGGGGATATTATATACAACTATTGGTAATGTAGTCGCATTGGCAATTGCTTTGAAGTGTGCAATCATACCTCTTTGATTTGGTTTATTATAGTAAGGAGTCACTATCATAAGAGCGTCTACTCCAAGTGCCTCTGCTTTTAAAGATAAATCAATGGAAGCAGCTGTATTATTGCTTCCTGTTCCTGCTATCACGGGAACTCTTTTGTTCACTTTTTCTACAACAAATTGTATTAATGATAATTTTTCATCTGTTGATAATGTTGGAGATTCTCCAGTTGTTCCGCATACAACTAGAGAGTCAGTTCCATTAGTAAGTAAGTGTTCAATTAGTTTCTCTGTTGCTATATAATCGATTGATCCATCTTTTTGAAATGGAGTAACCATTGCTGTAGAAACTTGACCTATATTCATTTTTCTTACACCTCTTTTAGTATGCCCTCTTCAATTAAAGCTTCAGCAATTTGTATGGAGTTAAGTGCTGCCCCTTTTAACAAATTGTCTGAAACGATCCACATATGGAAGCCTTTCTTGCTTGAAGGATCTTTTCTAATACGGCCGACAAAAACATCGTCTTCATTTTCTGCAAAATATGGCATTGGATAATGTTGTTGCTCCGGTTTATCTTGTACAGTGATACCTTTCGCAGTTGAAAGCACTTCTCTGATATCATTTACTGTTACATTTTCATTATCTACTTCGATATAGACAGATTCCGAATGTCCTGTAACTACTGGAACACGTACACAAGTTGCAGCTATAGAGAGTTCAGGCATAGACATGATCTTTTTTGTCTCGTTCATCATTTTATGTTCTTCAAATGTAAAACCATCTGTTTCGAACACATCAATTTGAGGAATAACGTTTCCTGCAATCGGATAATGCTTTTCGGCACTTTTCACTGGCAAGATTTGTGGTTGTGGATTTTTCACTTGAATTGCTTCACTTTGAACAGTTAGCTCTTCAATTGCTGCAGCCCCTGCTCCTGAAACAGCTTGATAAGTAGAAACGATTACTTTATTTAAACCAAATTGTTGACGGATAGGTTCTAAAGCACAAACCATCTGAATAGTAGAACAATTCGGATTAGCAATAATCCCTGTTTGCTCATGTAATGCTTGTTTATTTACTTCAGGAACAACAAGAGGAGTATCCTTATCCATACGGAATGCACTTGTGTTATCAATAACAATAGCACCTCTATTGCTTGCTTCTTTTGCCAATGCTTTCGATATAGCGCCACCTGCAGAGAAAAAAGCAACGTCTACTCCTTCAAAAGAATCAGGTGTTGCTTCTTCAATTGTATAGGATGAACCATTTACTTCTACTTGTTTACCTGCTGATTTTTTAGAAGCTAATAGCTTTAAAGTCGAATAGGGAAAGCTTCTCTCTACTAATTTTTCAATAATTTTTTGACCAACTGCACCAGTCGCTCCGACTACTGCTACTGTATAACCTTGTGACATAAAAGCTCTCCTCCTAAAATCAAAACATTTTTGCGATATTGTTTCATATTATACATGAAAATACATGAAAATACACTATCTATTATATTTATAATGAATGAGTTATAAGTAAAGGCTGTAATTGCTTTGATTGAATAGCATGTTCAACGGTTGGTATGATTTGAGTAAAGTCGGCAATTAATGAGTTTGGTTTTTTATGAGGATTGTCTTGACCAAAGGGGATAAAGTAAATATTTTTGGTAGAAAGCAGTTTCATTATATTCATACCATTTAATCCAAGTGCATCATTCGTTGAAATACCTAATACAACTGGCTTACCGTTTCGTAAAGTAGCTTTAGCAGCCATCAAAACAGGTGAATCAGTTTGTGCATTGGCAAGCTTACTAATTGAATTACCAGTCATCGGTGCAATAACCATGCAGTCTAATGGATTTGTCGGTCCAAAAGGCTCTGCTTCCACAATTTTAGAAACTACTTTACTTCCACTTGCTTTTTCTATTTTTTCAATCCATTCTTCACCTGTTCCAAAACGAGTAGCTGCTGTTAAAACAGAATACGTAATAATAGGAACAACAGTTGCACCTTTATCTGTAAATTGATTAATCATTGGAATGACTTCCTCATAAGTACAATGAGAAGCGGTTATTCCAAGACCTATTCTAAGACCATTTAACACAAATTATCCCCCTCTAGTAAAGCCAATTGAGTTCGAACAGACCTAGCTAATAAATTTCCTGCATCTTGAGGAAAATACATCCCTGGCAGACTTGTTGGGTTTGCATAATTTTCTGGAATATTTTCACTTGAATCTAATAAGCATCCTGGCTTTGATGCAAGATCAATAATTTTATTAAAAAATATTGTATCTTCATTACTTAACCATTTGGAAGGTATTGTATTAACTAAATAAACTGTTGGATCTTTTAATTTTTCAATTACATAATCTAATGCTTCAATTTCATATCCATAACTTTTTGCTTCAAACAATTGATTCTCGGAGCGTACAGATATGATTACTTTTGCTCCTAAATGATGTAGTGCATATGCTAGCCTTTTTCCGACCCTTCCATAACCAGTTATGATAAACCTTTTGTTGTACACAGACTGCTTTTCATTTAAATAAAAATAATTAATAAACCCTTCAGCGGTAAGATTTGCATTATCCCAAATCCACGGTTCGTCTTCTAAATAGTAAAATACTTTTCTATTATTCTCGTTACATGCATCCTCTATTTCTTCGTATTTCTTACCAACAAAAAGTAATTCGCATTTACTTGGTAAAGCGAAAGGACGTTCCATCTTCATAGCTTGGATGGGCATGAATACAATATTCGGTTGGAAATCGTGTATTGCGTTCTCAACCTCATCATTCCAAACCATCGTTGAAAATAATTTGACTTCTAAATTCTCGGATAATTCATCTTTGAGGTACTGTAACCGATCATCGGTACCTATGATTGCTAACTTATTGTTCATAATAACCACTTGAATCATTTAAAGAATCTGCTTCATTAAACAAAATACGGTCTTTCCCTATTAGAATAATTTCTTCCCACGAAATAAATTCTTTTTTCTTATTTGCTTTATTTCCTTGAAAAAAAGAAGCTGACTTTTGATATACCTCAAATCCTTGAATCTTCCCCGTAGTTGGATCAAAAAGTAACTCGGTGTTAGCAAGTCTTCCATATCTTGCACCGTCTTTTACTTGGATAAGCTCTTTTTCAGCAAGTTCCGAAAGTAACAACCTTTTCCCTCCCCCTTATACTTCTACTTATGTATATGCCTTTTCCTTAAACAAAGTGAATAGAAAAAAGGACCTGATTGGATGAAATAAAGCAAGAAAAAAAGTCGATATCTAATCGACTTTTTTAGGCATTATTATAGAAATAGCCGGCTCATGGGCAAATATTTCTTTTGCAAGCTCTTGGACCGAATCCAGTGTTACTTCATCAATTGTTTCACTCACTTCATCTAAGGAACGATGTTTTCCAAAAAGGAGCTCATTTTTTCCATTCCTACTCATTCGTGAATTTGTACTTTCTAAACCAAGTAGTAAGTTTCCTTTTAATTGCTCTTTTGAATTTGTAACCTCAGTCTCCGTCATTCCATTCTTTACAATTGTTTGAATTGTATCGAAAATGCAATTCTTTAATTCCGTTAATTGATTACTAGAAGTTCCACCATATATTGCAAGTACTCCAGTATCTTCGTATGCAGAATGGTAAGAGTAGATTGAATAAGCAAGCCCTTTATCCTCACGGATATCCTGGAAAAGTCTAGAGGACATACTGCCTCCCAAAATATTATTCAATACAACGAGACTATAAATATTGTCCGCTTTTACACTTAAAGCAGGATAAGCTAAACAAATATGTGCTTGCTCCGTTTCTTTGGAATTTTCTGTATAAGTAGCTTTGAGCTTTGGTATTTCAAGCGTTGCAACTTGTGAGTTTACACCCTTAAAATGTCCAAATAGCGATTCAATATATTCTAATAATCCCTCTTGTATGTCACCTGCTACGGAAACGACAATATTTTCAGGTATATAATGTTTTTTCATATAGGATAAAATAGATTCTTTTGTAAAGCTGTTTAAAGTCTCTTCTTTCCCTAATATTGGTGAACCTAAAGGATTGTCTTCGTACATAGCTCTCCATAAATATTCATGAACAATATCATCAGGTGTATCTTCCACCATATTTATTTCTTCAAGAACTACCTGTCTTTCTTTATCGATTTCATTTGAGTCAAAAGTAGAATTAAAAAACATATCGGCAAGTATTTCTACTGCATGCGTCGCATGGTGATTCAATACCTTTGCATAGTAGCAAGTATTTTCTTTAGATGTAAATGCATTTATGTTACCGCCGATTCGATCAAATTCTTCTGCAATTTGTTTTGCAGATCTTGAAGATGTACCTTTAAATAGCATATGTTCAATAAAGTGAGTTAGCCCGTTTTCTTCTGGCAGTTCATTTCTCGAACCTGCCTGTACCCATATCCCAACAGCAACAGAGCGTACATGTGGAATATGTTCAGAAACAATACGAAGTCCATTTTCACAAGTAATTTTATTAATCAAATTAACAACACCCCTATTTATATTATTCAAACATTCAAAAAGGTTGCCGTAGAAACTTAACTACGGTCAACCCTTTGTGTTGGAACGTTTTATACTCTTCTACTTATTATCTGTCAAGCCTCCAAGTCTGCTCGAGATCTAACGGAATTCCCACAGCGACTAAAGAACTGCCTCCTGTGGATATCCATTTACTTACTGCTGATTATTGGAAACCTTTCTTACTTCATTACTGTTCTTTTTGTTCTGCACGTTCTTTTTCTTCTTTTATTACTACTTTTCTAGAGAGATTTACACGGCCTTGGTTGTCGATTTCTATAACTTTTACTAAAAGCTCATCGCCAATTTTTAAGACATCTTCCACATTCTTCGTACGTTCTTCTTGAATTTCCGAAATATGAAGTAATCCATCTTTTCCGCTGAATATTTCTAGGAAAGCACCGAATTTTTCAATACGTTTCACTTTACCTAAATAGTATTCACCAACTTGTGCAACTCGAACAATATTCTCTATAATTTCTCTTGCACGAGCAATCATATCTTCGTCTGCTGAAGCAATATAAATTGTACCATCTTGCTCTGTATCAATTTTTACCCCAGTTTCATCAATGATTTTATTAATTTGTTTACCACCTGGTCCAATTACATCACGGATTTTATCAGGGTTAATTTTAATAACAGAAATTTTAGGTGCATATTTAGAAAGCTTTTCACGAGGTTCACTAATAGTAGAAAGCATGCTTTCTAAAATCTGCATACGTCCAATTTTAGCTTGTTCAAGAGCTTCTTCTAAAATGGTTCTTGATAGACCCTCAATTTTGATATCCATTTGAAGCGCAGTAATACCTTTAGATGTTCCTGCTACTTTAAAGTCCATATCTCCAAGATGATCTTCCATACCTTGAATATCCGTTAAAATTGTATAGTTCTCGCCTTTTTTGACAAGACCCATCGCAATACCTGCAACTGGTGCTTTAAGAGGTACACCAGCATCCATCATTGCAAGTGTAGAAGCACAAATACTTGCTTGAGATGTAGAACCATTTGATTCTAATACTTCTGCAACTAATCGAAGTGTATATGGGAAATCATTTTCATCTGGAATCACTGCTTCTAGAGCTCGTTCGCCTAAAGCGCCATGTCCAATTTCACGACGACCTGGAGCACGAATCGGTCCAGTTTCACCAACACTAAATTGCGGGAAATTATAATGATGCATGAAACGTTTTGATTCCTCTAAACCAAGTCCATCGATAATTTGTACATCGCCAAGCGGTCCTAAAGTACAAATACTCAAAGCTTGTGTTTGTCCACGAGTGAACAATCCTGAACCATGTGTTCTAGGTAAAATTCCTACTTCAGAAGATAGAGGGCGAATTTCAGCTACTCCACGACCATCTGGACGAATTTTATCTTCTGTTATTAAACGGCGAACTTCCTCTTTAACCATCGCATCCAAAATTTCGCGAACTTGTTTTAAAGTTTCTTCCGATGCTTCTTTTTCTGTATATTGATCTAATACTTCATTTTTTACTTCTGTAATAGCATCTTCACGAGCGTGTTTTTCTTGCACTTGTATTGCTTGTACAAGTTTTGCTTCACAAATTTCTTTTACTTCTACAAAAAGTTCTTTATCCAATTCAAAAAGAGGAATTTCTTTTTTCTCTTTACCTATCTCTGCAACAACTTTTTCTTGGAATTCGATTAGTTTTATAATTTCACTGTGACCAAACATAATTGCTTCTAACACAACTTCTTCAGAAACTTCTTTCGCTCCTGCTTCTACCATGTTTATCGCATCTTTTGTTCCTGCGACAGTTAAATCTAATATACTTTTTTCCATTTGTTCAACAGTTGGATTAATGAAAAATTCATCACCAATTAAACCTACTTGAACTCCAGCTATTGGTCCATCGAATGGAATATCCGATACGCTAAGTGCTAAAGAGGAACCGAGCATTGCCGCCATCTCTGATGAGCAGTTTTGATCGACAGACATAACCATTGAAATTACTTGAACTTCATTACGAAATCCATCTGGGAATAAAGGACGAATTGGACGGTCAATTAAACGACTAGTTAAAATTGCTCTTTCAGAAGGGCGTCCTTCACGTTTAATAAATCCACCAGGAATCTTACCAACAGCATATAATTTTTCTTCATAATTAACTGTCAATGGGAAGAAATCCAGATTCTTAGGATTCTTTGAAGCAGTTGCTACTGATAATACGCTTGTATCACCATATCTTACTAAAACTGCACCGTTTGCTTGTTTTGCAAGTTGTCCTATTTCCACTTGCAATGTACGGCCAGCCCATTCGTACGTAAACACTTTCTTTTCACTCATTTAATCAGAACTCCTCTCAACTTAAAAAAAACTCCTTATACAGGGCATATAAAAGTATATGTATCATAAGTAGTGTATCAAAAATATCGAAACTATGCGAAGTATTTTATGCAAAAGAAAAAGCGGGACGAATCCCGCTTTCAGACTGATGACAAACGCTTTCATTCTTCGTTCCTTGCATATCGTTGTAAGCTCATGAACCATTAGTTCAATTCGCTTCCGCCTCATGCTGGCGCGCCTAGACTGACAAGCGTTTTCAAGCCAGTCTGAAGTAAAAACTTCAACAAACTTTTGTCACAATCTAAAAGGGGAAAATAATCCCGCTTTCTTCCATGTTATAATTATCGACGTAAACCAAGTTTAGCGATTAACTCGCGGTAACGTTGTACTTCGTTTTCACGTAAGTATTTTAACAAGTTACGGCGACGTCCAACCATTTTGAAAAGACCACGACGTGAATGATGATCTTTCTTATGTGTACGCAAATGTTCGTTTAAAGAATTGATTTCTTCTGTAAGAATTGCGATTTGAATATCAGCAGATCCAGTGTCACTTTCGTGAGTTCTGAACTCAGCGATAAGTTCATTTTTGCGTTCTTGTGTAATTGCCATGTTATTTTCCTCCTAAAATTTCATAGTATCCCCAGTTCCTGAGCAATCGTTGGAGAATCGAAAAAGCCAAGGAATGGTTAAGTACAGTTTTGTACTTTTAAAATATACCATAGGAATGAATGAGAATCAACTTATACGTTTTCTTTAAAAAAATTTATAGCAACTAATTTATCTTTGGCAATCTGTTCTTTTAATTCCTCTATGCCATTAAATTTCTTTTCTGAACGTATTCTCTTGTACCAATGTACATCGACTTCTTCTCCATAAATAGACTTATCGAAATCTATAATATGTACTTCAATCGAAAGTTTTTTATCATCTGGATTGTTAAAAGTTGGTTTATATCCAACATTGCATACACCTTCAAACCAATTTTCCTGTACTCTAATTTTCACAGCGTAGACACCCGTTGCAGGCGTATATTGGCCTTCTATTGGTTGTACATTTGCAGTTGGGAAATTAATCGTTCTTCCTCTTTTATCTCCGTGAATAACTACCCCCGAAAGTGTAAAAGGACGACCTAAAAGTTCTTTAACTTCTCCTACGTTACCTGCTTTAAGATTAGCTCTAATTCGAGTAGAACTGATTTTCTCTTCATTCATTTCTTGTTTATCGACAACTGAGACAGAATACTTTCCTTCAGCAAGTAAATCCATTTCTTTCATAGTCCCTTTACCATAAGCTCCAAATGTAAAATCAAAACCAGCTGTCACATGCTTTACATTTGCTTTTTTGATAAAAGCTTCAATAAATTCAGCTGGGGTTAACTTAGCAAAATCGGAAGTAAAACGAACTACAAATAAAGTATCTACATCTAGTTTTTTTAGAATTTCTATTTTCTGCTCCAATGGAGTAATATAAAATACTTGTTCTTTACTTTTACCAAGTACTAAAGATGGATGAGGATCGAAGGTCATCACAGCAGTTTTGATATGAAGCTCTTTAGCCTTTTTGTATGCTTCTTTAATAACTGCTTGATGCCCTCTATGTACTCCATCAAAAAAACCTATAGCTAAAGAGAAGCTATCCTTGTTTAAATTCTCAAATAAATGATTTGGGTAAGATAAGTGATGTACTTCCATATTAATCTCCTTTTTCCGTTGAAAACATTTTCTCCGGTTTCATCATACCATTTTTTGTTGGATGCTTTACATAAACTGCTCTAGGTACCGAATTTTGCGTATATACAATTTTTTCAACTTTTTCAAGGAGTGAATGTGCTTTAATCACCTGTCCATTTTCTATACTTTTTTCTACTTCTGCTGTAATCTCAATACTTGGCCAACTTTGCAAAGCATATTTTATCGGAAACATAAAATCATTTAATCTCTCGTCATCCTTAGCAATTTCTACCTCTGATAACGTTAGACATTGTTCTTTTGTAAAGCTACCTGAAGCAGTCCGAACTAAGGAAGACATATGTGCAGGGTACCCTAATAGCTCACCAATTTGCACCGCAAGCGTCCGAATATACGTACCTTTACTGCAACCTATTACTATTGAAAAGGAAACATTTTTACCGTTGAAATCCTTTGTTTCATCTAATAGATTTAATTGGTAAATGGAAACTTTTCTACTTGGACGTTCGACTTCTTTTCCTTCTCTTGCATACTCATATAACTTTTTCCCATTTACTTTTACTGCTGAATACATGGGTGGGGTTTGAACAATTTCACCTGTCAATTGATCCAGAACGTGTAAAATTTGTTCACGAGTAAAATGTTTATCGGTTTGATCGTGGTGAACAATTTCACCATCGGCATCCTCAGTTGTAGTAGAAGCTCCAATACTGACTGTGGCAATATAAGTTTTTCCTTGCTCCATAATATATTCAGAAACTTTAGTAGCCTGACCTAGACAAATTGGTAATACACCTTCGACACTTGGATCAAGCGTACCTGTGTGTCCAATTCTTTTCATTTTTAATATTTTTCGCAGTTTAAATACACAATCATGGGAAGTCATCCCCTTTTCCTTCCATAACGGAAGTATACCTTCATACATCTTTTCACCTCTTATAACAATAATTTACAACAAAAAAGTCTGCTTGTTATAGTAAGCAGACTTCTCTTGTTTTTTATTCTTCTGATGATTTGTTAATTTCTCGTAATAAATCATCAATACGATTTCCATAAGCTGCAGATTCATCAAATTTAAATAGTAGCTCTGGCGTAATTCGAAGTCTTATTCTATGTCCAATTTCGGAGCGAATAAATCCTTTTGCTTTTTCTAAAGCTTTTAAAGTATCATCACGTTTTGTTTCTCCGCCAAGAACAGTTAAATAAATTGTCGCTTGTTGAAGATCTCCCGTAACTTCTACATCCGTTACAGTAACAAAACCGATACGAGGATCTTTAAGTTTTCGGACAATAATTTCGCCTAACTCTTTTTTCATTTGTTCAGCAACTCGGTTTGCGCGCATAGACATGATCGCTACACCTCATATTCTGATTATAAATATTCTTTTCTTAATTCAATACGTTCCCACTCAGGGTTAGAATCAAGATAGCGGATGGCATGCATTAGTTCACGCTCTGCTGCTACTTTATCTGAGGCAACAGTCACTATACCAATACATGTTCTCTGCCATACATCCTGATGATCCAACTCTCCAATAGAAACATTAAATTTTTGTTTTGTTCTTGTGAGCATTCGTTGAAGAACAGCTCTTTTTTCTTTTAAGGAATGTGCAGTAGAAATGATGTATTCACACTCTGCATATACAATCATTATCGTTTAATCTCTTCCATGATAAATGCTTCAATAATGTCGTTTTCTTTAATATCATTAAAGTTTTTAATCGTTATACCACATTCATAGCCTTTTGCAACTTCTTTTGCATCGTCTTTGAAACGTTTTAACGTATCTAATTCACCCTCAAAGATAACGATAGAATCACGGATAATACGAACACCACTATCTCTTGAAATTTTACCTTCCGTTACGTAAGACCCTGCAATTGTTCCTACTTTAGAAACCTTGAACGTTTCACGTACTTCTGCTTGACCAATAATTTTTTCTTGGAATTCAGGATCTAAAAGTCCTTTCATAGCAGACTCAATCTCTTCAATTACTTTATAAATAACTCGGTGTAAACGAATATCTACGCCTTCTTGGTCTGCTGCTCGTTTTGCATTCACATCAGGACGAACATTAAACCCAATAACGATAGCATTAGAAGCAGCTGCTAATGTTACATCCGACTCAGTAATCGCTCCTGCCCCAGTGTGAATGATTCGAACATTTACACCTGCTACTTCAATTTTCATCAAGGAAGCAGCCATTGCCTCTACAGTACCTTGAACGTCTGCTTTAACAATAATGTTTAATTCTTTCATTTCCCCTTGTTTCATTTGATCAAACAAATTATCTAATGTTACACGGGTTTTTTCAGAACGTTGGTTAACTTGAGCTTGTGATGCACGAGTTTCCCCTACTTGACGAGCAGTTTTTTCATCTTCAAATACGACGAATCTATCCCCTGCTTGTGGCACTTCATTTAATCCAGTGATTTCCACTGGCGTTGATGGGCCAGCTTCTTTTACACGACGTCCTAAATCATTAACCATAGCACGAACACGCCCATATGCATGACCTACTACAATTGGGTCACCTATTCGTAAAGTTCCATCTTGAACTAATAATGTTGCAACTGAACCTCTACCTTTATCTAGCTGTGCTTCGATAACTGTACCAAGTGCTAGGCGTTTTGGATTTGCTTTTAATTCTGCTACTTCTGAAACAAGTAATACCATTTCAAGAAGGTTGTCGATACCTTCCCCTTTTAAAG
Organism: Bacillus sp. Cr_A10; assembly: GCF_029222665.1. Lineage (NCBI taxonomy): Bacteria > Bacillati > Bacillota > Bacilli > Caryophanales > Bacillaceae > Bacillus > Bacillus sp. Cr_A10. The sequence goes on along the minus strand of NZ_JARHXR010000008.1, from coordinate 121,706 downwards.
CAGAAATTGGTACGAAAATTGTTTCTCCACCCCATGCTTCTGGTACTAATCCATGCTCAGTTAACTCTTGCATTACACGGTCAGGATTAGCTGATGGTTTATCCATTTTGTTTACAGCAACAATAATTGGTACTTCGGCTGCTTTTGCATGATTAATCGCTTCGACTGTTTGAGGCATTACACCATCATCAGCAGCAACTACAAGAATGGTAATATCAGTCACTTTAGCACCACGAGCACGCATTGTTGTAAAGGCTGCATGTCCAGGAGTATCAAGGAACGTGATCTTTTTACCATTATCAACGATTTGATATGCTCCAATATGTTGAGTAATTCCACCTGCTTCACCAGCAGTAACCTTTGTATGACGAATAGAATCAAGTAAAGTTGTTTTACCGTGGTCAACGTGTCCCATGATTGTAACTACTGGAGGACGTTCCTTCAGGTTAGCTTCATCATCTTCTGTCGATTCGAAATGCACTTCTAAATCAGTGATATCGATTTTGATTTCTTCTTCCACTTCTACACCATAGTCTGCACATATTAATTCAATTGCATCCTTGTCAAGTTCCTGGTTAATTGTTGCCATTACTCCAAGTAAAAACAGTTTTTTAATAATTTCAGATGGTTCACGACCTAATTTTTTCGCTAGCTCTGTTACTGTTAATGACTCAGTGAATGTAATTTTTTCAGGGAGTTCTCTTTCTTTTCTTGGTACTGGTGGTTGAACAGGAGTAGTAGGTCCTTTTCTTCTCTTTTGAAATTTTTGACCTGGTCGATTTTGTCCACCTGGTCTGTTTTGCCCTCCTGGACGATTATTATTGAAAGGTTTTTTATCTTTCGAATAATTGTTTGATCCTTGGGAAGTATTTCCTTGGGAAGATTGTCCTTGGTTAGAAGGTCTAGCTTGCCCTTGGTTTGATGGTCTTGATTGACCTTGATTTGATGGTCTTGATTGACCTTGATTTGATGGTCTAGAACCTTGGTTTGAAGGCTTTGATTGACCTTGCCCTGTTGGTTTTGATTGTCCTTGATTTGATGGTCTTGATTGTCCTTGATTTGATGTACGATTGTTTTGTCCTACTTGTTGTGATTTTGTAGAAGTCTGTGGTGTTGATTGAGCAGTGTTTTTAGTAGTTTCTGTTGATTTTTTGTAAACACTATCTAATTTTTTTACAGCGTCTCCTTCAAGCATTGACATATGGTTAGCTACTTGTATATTAAGCTTTCCTAATTGCTCGATAACTTCTTTACTAGATTTTTCTATTTGTTTCGCGTACTCATGAACTCTGATTTTAGTCATTAGCTCACCCCCGGTTATATTCGTTGAGAAGGCCGGACAGTTTTTTGGCGAAACCGTCATCCATAATGGCTATTGCCACTCTGGCCTCTTTTCCCGTCGCATGTCCGAGATCGTGCCGGTCTCCAAAGACATGCAGCTCAACGTTAAAAGATGCACATTTATCATTAATTTTTTTTGCAGTATTTTGAGAAGCATCTGAAGCCAGTAAGACTAGCTTCGCTTTTTTGCTTCTTATTTCTTTTACTACTAATTCTTCACCAGAAATAGTTTTTCTCGCTCTTGTTGCAAGTCCTAATAATTGTGTTATTTGTTGCTCTACTGTCATTTTAATTTTTCTCTTTCAATTATGACGATTAACTCATCATAAATTTCATTTGGTATAGGTGCTTCTAAATGATTACCTAAGGAGTTTTTCTTTTTAGCTTGATTTACCGCTTCAATCGTTTTTGAAACGTATGCGCCTCTTCCTGACTTTTTACCAGTCAAATCGACAGAAACTTCTCCTTCTTTTGATCGGACGATGCGAATCATCTCTTTTTTAGGATACATTTCGCCTGTAGCAACACATTTGCGCAATGGAATTTTCTTTTGAACTGCCATCCAAACTCACCATCCTTGCTTACTCTTCGTCTTTATAGAAGTCAAAGTCATCCATTTCATCGTCTAGAGTTTCTAAAATAACTTCAGGAGAATTCTCATTCGGATAAATACCTAATTCTCTTGCGTCCGTTTCACTTTTAATATCAATTTTCCAACCAGTTAGTTTTGCAGCTAGACGTGCATTTTGCCCTCTTTTACCAATAGCAAGAGAAAGTTGATAATCAGGTACAACAACAGTTGTAGATTTTTCTTCCTCATTTACTTGTACATCTAACACTTTGGATGGACTAAGTGCATTTGCAACAAAGACAACTGGATCTTCTGACCATTCTACGATATCAATCTTTTCTCCGCTTAACTCGTTCACTATTGTTTGTACACGTGCACCCTTTGCTCCAACACAAGAACCAACTGGATCAATTTCATCATTGTGAGCAAATACAGAAATTTTTGAACGATCTCCTGCTTCACGAGCAATCGATTTAATTTCTACAATTCCTTCAAATATCTCAGGTACTTCCATTTCAAATAAACGACGAAGTAAACCTGGATGCGTTCTAGATACAAATACTTGTGGACCGCGAGTTGTGCGCTCTACTTTTGTAATATAAACTTTAATACGATCATGTGGACGATACGTTTCAGTTTGAATTTGCTCATTCACTGGTAATACAGCTTCCACTTTACCCAAGCCAACATAGATATTGCGTGCATCTAAGCGTTCAACGATACCATTGACAATATCATCTTCACGATCCACATATTCTTCATAGATGAGACCACGTTCCGCTTCACGAACTCTTTGTGTTACAACTTGTTTAGCTGTTTGTGCTGCGATACGTCCAAAATTACGAGGTGTTACTTCTTCCTCTACTACATCCCCCACTATATAGTGTGGGTTAATAGCTCTTGCATCATCTAGAGAAATTTGTAAACGATCATCTTCTACTTCTTCTACTACATCTTTTCTTGAATACACAAGCATAGTACCTGTTGCTAAATTTATGTCTACACGAACATTTTGCGCTTGATTGAAATTTCTTTTATAAGCTGTCACTAATGCAGCTTCAATTGCTTCTATTAATACATCTCTGGAAATTCCTTTTTGTTGTTCGAGCGCAGTTAGCGCATCTAATAAATCACTACTCATAGCTATCACTCCTCAATATACATTATGCAGAGAAATCGATTGCTAAACGAGCAAGCGCAATTTTCTCTTTATCAATTTGAATTTTAACTCTTCTAGTTTTCACACGCACTTCAATTAAAGCACCCTCATCATCTGAATAAGAAAGTAATGTCCCTTCAAATTCTTTTGCACCATTTACAGGCTCATACGTTTTAATATAAACATATTTTCCGACAGCTTTTAGAAAATCTGCATCTTTTTTCAATGGACGTTCTGCACCTGGTGATGAGACTTCTAAAAAGTAGTTTTCTTTAATTGGATCCACGACATCTAATTTTTCACTAAGCTTTTCACTAACTTGAGCACATTGCTCGATATCAATTCCACCAGCTGGTGTATCAATATATACTCGTAAAAACCAATCGCGACCTTCTTTGACATATTCAATATCTACAAGCTCTAAGTTCAACTCCTGTAAAATCGGGGTTACAAGCTCTTCAATTTTACTTGTTATATTACTCATACATACCTCCTATATAACAATATTTTCTATATAACAACAGAAAAGAGCGGGAAATCCCACTCTTTCGTCACAGAACTATGAAACATTGGTAGTTTTATATTACCATACTACTCAAATTCATGCAAATTGAGAACAAAAGTGGAAGCATTGAAGCGGTGACTTTCAAAGGAAAATTAACCCGTTTCATTTTAAAACAAAGAAAGCTGGTTTGCATCTGGAAGTCCATCTAAACAACCCATTGCATCCATGTATTCAATAATTGTTTTGGAAACTTTACCTCTTTGTTGTAGATCCTCTTTAGACAAAAACTCTCCATCTTGTCTAGCTTTAACAATTTGGAATGCAACATTGGTTCCTAATCCTGGAATAGCATTAAATGGTGGTATAAGCGTATTTCCTTCAATTGTAAATTCACTTGCTTTTGATTTATATAAGTCCACTTTTTGCAAACGAATACCACGTTCTGACATTTCAAGTCCGATTTCAAGAACGGTAGCTAAACTCTTTTCTTTAGGAGATGCATCCAAGCCTTTTCCATTTATTTCTTCTAATTTTGCTCGGATTGTTTGGGAACCATTAATCATGGATATCAAATCAAAATCAGAAGCACGAACAGTTAAATACGCCGCGTAATATAGTATGGGAAAATGCACTTTGAAATATGCAATACGCACAGCCATTAATACATATGCAGCCGCATGGGCTTTTGGGAACATGTATTTTATCTTTTTACAAGATTCAATATACCAATTAGGAACTCCCTCTTTTTTCATCTCTGATTCAAACTCTGGAGTTAAGCCTTTCCCTTTACGAACCGATTCCATTATTTTAAATGCTAACGAAGGTTCTAGACCTTGGTAAATTAAATAAACCATAATATCATCACGACAACCTATAACGTCCGAAAGCTGACAAGTTCCATCTTGAATCAGTTCCTGTGCATTTCCTAGCCATACATCTGTACCATGTGAGAGACCTGAAATTTGAACAAGCTCTGAGAAAGTAGACGGCTTCGTTTCTTCTAACATTTGTCGAACAAATCGAGTACCAAATTCGGGAATCCCGAGTGTACCAGTTTTACAATCTATTTGTTCTTGCGTAACTCCGAGAGTTTCAGTTCCGCTAAAGATTTTCATCACTTCAGGATCATCTGTAGGAATTGTTTTAGGATCAATTCCAGATAAATCTTGTAGCATACGAATAACAGTAGGATCGTCATGTCCAAGAATATCAAGTTTTAATAAGTTATCATGAATGGAGTGAAAGTCAAAATGTGTTGTTTTCCATTCAGAATCCTGTGCATCTGCTGGGAACTGTATAGGAGAAAAATCAAAAATATCCATATAATCAGGTACTACAATTATTCCCCCAGGATGTTGCCCTGTTGTACGTTTAACTCCCGTACATCCTTGTACTAATCGATCCACTTCTGCTCCGCGTAAAGTCATATTATTATCATTTGTATACCCACGGACATATCCATACGCCGTTTTTTCAGCAACAGTACCAATAGTACCTGCTCTAAAAACATTATCTTCTCCAAATAATACTTTCGTATAATTATGTGCCTGTGGTTGATATTCTCCACTAAAATTTAAATCGATATCAGGAACTTTGTCTCCTTTAAAGCCAAGAAAAGTTTCGAAAGGAATGTCTTGTCCATCCTTTACATACGGAGTATCACATTTTTCACAGTTTTTGTTTGGCAAGTCAAATCCTGACCCTACTGAACCATCTTGGAAAAACTCAGAATGCTTACAGTTAGGACACACATAGTGTGGTGGTAATGGGTTCACTTCCGTTATCTCTGTAAGCGTTGCTACTAATGAGGAACCAACCGATCCTCGGGAACCAACTAAATAACCATCATCCAGCGATTTTTTAACTAGTTTATGTGAAATTAAATAAATAACCGCAAATCCGTGCCCAATAATAGAAGTTAATTCTTTTTCAATTCTTGCTTCCACAATTTCAGGTAGGTCTTCCCCATAGATTTCTCTACCTTTAGCATACGTAAGTGATCTAACTTCTTCATCTGCTCCTTCTATTTTAGGTGTATATAAGTCATCCTTAATAGGTTTTATATCTTCAATAGAATCGGCAATTTTTTGTGGATTGGTTACAACGATTTCTTTCGCTAGCTCTTCACCTAAAAATGAAAATGCATCTAGCATTTCATTTGTAGTACGAAAATGGACTTTAGGTAGCTCATGACGGTTTAGCGGATTTGCTCCACCTTGTGAGTTTACAAGTATTTTTCTAAAAATAGCATCATTTTCATTTAAATAATGGACATTACCTGTAGCAACAACCGGTAAATTAAGTTTTTTCCCTAGCTTTATCATCTTTCGAATAATATCTTCTAAATTCCACTCATCTCTTACTAATTCTAATTCTAGTAAATGAGAATAAACTTCTTTCGGATGAATTTCTAAATAATCATAGAATTTTGCAATGTCTTCTACTTGCTCTAATGGTTTTTGCATTAGGCCCTCAAATACTTCTCCTCTATCACAACCGGAACCGATGATAAGTCCAGCACGGTGTTTTTGAAGAGTAGAACGAGTAATCCGAGGAACTCTGTAAAAAGTAGAGATGTGAGAAAGAGAGACTAATTTAAATAAGTTTTTCAAACCTTCATCATTCACCGCTAGAATTGTACAATGCGATGGTCTCGCTCTTTTGTAGGAATCCCCTTGACCGATGTGTTTGTTGAAATCATCATGATACTGAATCTTTTTTTCTTCCGATTCCTTCAATAGATGCATAAGTAAATATCCAGTAGCTTCACAGTCAAATATAGCTCTATGCGCCTGAGTTAACTCTATATTAAATTTTTTAGCCAAGGATCCTAGTCTATGTGTTTTTAACTCTGGATGTAAGAATCTTGCTAGTTCTAATGTATCGATTACAGGATGAGTAAAGTGATCAATGCCACATTTACGATACCCTTCATATAAGAAGCCCATATCAAATGAGGCATTATGCGCTACTATTATTCCATTCCCTATAAATTCATAAAAATCTCTAATAACATCTTCGATTTCCGGAGCATTCCTAACCATATCATCCGTAATTCCAGTAAGTTCGATTGTAGTAGCAGATAAAGGGTGATGTGGATTAACAAATCGCTCAAACTTATCAATTATCTCACCGTTTTTCATTTTAACCGCAGCTAATTCGATGATTTTATCATAATTAGCTGACAAACCCGTAGTCTCCACATCAAATACAATATAAGTTGCATCTTCTAGCGCTATATGTTGTTCGTCATAAGCAATCGGAACGCCATCATGAACTAAATTAGCTTCTAAACCATATAAAATTTTAATCCCATTCTTTTTTCCCGCAGCATACGCTTCCGGAAAGGACTGAACATTCGCATGATCTGTAATTGCAATAGCTTTATGCCCCCATTTGGCGGCTTGAGATACTAATGCAGAAACGGATGAAACAGCATCCATTTGGCTCATAGGGGTATGTAAGTGCAATTCGACTCTTTTTTCTTGTGCCGTATCCAATCGCACAACAGGATTAATTTCAGACATATCTTGTGCCATAATGATTAAATCTCTTACGAAGGTATCGTTCTGAACTGATCCTCGAACTTTAATCCACATGCCCTTTTTCAATCGTTCCATCATTTGAGCATCCTCTTTGTCACGAGAGAACATTTTTACTAGGATGGAATCGGTATAATCTGTCACTTTTGCTGTCAACAGTGATCTTCCACTTCGTAACTCTTTTACTTCTACATCAAATACAAATCCCTCGATCGTTACTCTGCGTTCCTCATCTTGAATCTGGCGAATATCCATGATCGGTTCTTCCTTTTTAAGTGGAATACCGAGCTGGAAGGGACCATCTGCCGCTCCATCTGCACCATTTTCCTGACGATCCTGCTCTCTTTTCTGTAAATCAACTAGAGCTTTTTTTCCAAGTTCTTCTTCTTCTAATTTTCGCTGTTCTAAAAATGCTAACTGTGCCTCAGCTAATGCTTGAGTATCTTCTACTAATTTAAAGTCTATAGCCATTTTAGGAAATCCAAAGTTAACGTATGTTTCCGCTAATTGATCTACATATTTTCTTTTTAATGTACGTAGTTCAAGTTCTTGGCCACAAGTAAGTTGGATCATTTGTCCGTTCCACTCTGGTTGTTGCTGAAGTAAACAATCTTTAAGAGGCGGTGCCATATCACTTAATTCTTTCATGACAACCATCCAATAATCTTTAATCTGGGTATCTGAAACTATTGAATTTTCACTTTCAATTGTCAAATGAACACTTGCAATACCTGTAAATTTCTCTTCTAATCTTTGTCTGAAGATATTAAAAATATCTATCGGTAGAATAGCAGAACAATGAATGTGAAAATGCCATTGTCTCACTTTTTTATGTACAGTAAATCTAGAGATAGATGCATTTTCAAAATGTTTAACGAAAGAATCTTCCGTTAAATCAAGCTGTTGTAACAATATGTGCATTCTTGCTATGCCATCTTGCATCATGTTGAATCCCTCCCTATCAAATCGCCTTGGAATAGTGTGACATCCACCCGAGGCTTAAAATATATCTAGCAGTTATCTGCCTAACAGAAAAAGAAAGGAAAGTTCAAATGATCGAACTTTCCCTTCTCAAAGATGTTAAATCAATTGGCCCATATGAAGCCGTCTAATAATAAAGCTTAAAAGAAGAAACGCTGTATATCATTCCATGTTACAACTACCATAAGCACCATTAAAAGCATGATTCCAACAAAGTGAATCATCCCTTCTTTTTGCTTGTCGACAGGTTTGCCTCGAATTGCTTCGAATAAGAAAAATAATAGTCGACCCCCATCTAGCGCAGGTAACGGTAATAAATTCATGATACCTAAATTTATACTTAAAAGAGCTGCCCAGTACATTAAATTATATACACCAGATTGTGCAACCGTTTCTGTAACTTTATAAATACCAACTGGTCCTGACAAATCATCTATTGAAAATTGACCAGTTATAAGATTTCCAAGTGCTGAAAAGATTAATAACGTAGTATCATATGTTTGCTCTGCTCCATAAGCAATTGCTTTAACCGGATTTTTTTCCATTGGACTAGTATATTGAACCCCAATTTGTCCAACTTTCTCTTTTCCAGTCGTTACTTCGTTTGGTGTAATCGTTAAATCTAAAATTTCACCATTACGTTCTACAGAAAAATCCAATTTTTCATTTGGACTAACTCTTACTTCTTCAGACAACTCTTCCCAACTAGTAATAGGATTTCCATTAATCTCTGTTACTAAGTCACCGTCTTTCATTCCAGCCTGAGCTGCAGGACTATCAGCAACAACAGTTGTTATGATAGGTTCATATGTAGGAACCCCTTGCAGTAAACCTAGTATTATAAAGATGAAAAAGGATAGTATAAAGTTGAAAAGTGGACCTGCAAAAATAGCCATTGATCTTTGTCCAACCGACTTAGAGCCAAATTGACGATCGTATGGGGCTATAAATGTTTCATTTCCATTTTCATTAATAACTGCATTTCTTGAAACTTTATAACGAACTAATCGTTCGTCCTCATCGTATCCTTCTATAAACATTTCTTTAGACAAGTCAGATCGCTCAACTTCTAAGAAAAGCATGTCAGGGAATTGTTTGTTTTGGTTTAATACAATTTGATCTATTTCATTGTTTTCATTGAGATGTATACCTAATCGATAACCAGGTTGAAGTTCCACACTGTCCATGTCTTCTCCAGCCATACGTACATACCCACCTATAGGCAATAAACGAATTGTATAAAGTGTTTCTCCTTTTGTCATACCAAAAATTTTAGGTCCCATTCCAATCGCAAACTCTCGCACCATTATTCCTGCTCTTTTTGCAAAAATAAAATGACCAAGCTCATGAAAAAAAACAATACTACCAAATATTATAATAAACGCAATGGCCGTTTCCATTATACCCCACCTTTATAGTAAAACAGCATGTCCTACATTATTTCCTCATTTTATCATGTTTTGAACGGTTTTTCTCGTTTGAGTATCGACTTGTAAAATTGTTTCTAAATCTGGACTTGATATGTTCACATGTTCGTTCATTGCTCTTTCAATTAACTCATCGATCGCTAGAAAAGAAACTTTTTCTTGTAAAAACAACGCCACTGCAGCCTCATTTGCGGCGTTTAAAACTGTAGTCATAGAACCACCAGCTCTTCCTGCTTCAATTGCAAGTTTTAAAGCATGATATCTAGTATAGTTCATCTCTTCAAAATGTAACTTACCTATTTCAGCTAAATTTAACCTTTTTGCGTTCACACGCTCCAAACGATTTGGATAAGATAACGCATATTGAATAGGAACTCTCATATCAGGTGTCCCTAGCTGTGCAATAATGCTTGTATCTTTAAACTCCACCATAGAATGAATAATACTCTCTCTATGTAATAAAACCTCAATATCATCATAGGAAGTATCAAATAATACATGAGCTTCAATTACTTCCAAGCCTTTGTTCATCATGGTGGCACTATCAATCGTAATTTTTGCTCCCATTGACCAATTCGGATGATTTAATGCATCTTTTACAGTTACATTTATTAACTCATCTCGCGTAAGATCTCGAAAGCTACCTCCCGAAGCAGTTATGACTAACTTAGAGATTTCTGATTTTTGCTCACCATTCATCGCTTGAAAAAGAGCTGAATGTTCACTATCTACCGGCAATATCGGAACATTTTTTTCTCTTGCAGCTTGCATAACAAGGTGACCAGCTGTGACAAGTGTTTCTTTGTTTGCTATCGCAATTGTAATACCTTTTTTAATGGCTTCTAAAGTTGGTTTTAATCCAATACTACCAAGTACGGCATTCACTAATACATCTGCATTTGTATTAGCAGCAACTTGAACAAGACCTTCGTCTCCATAAAAAACATGAACTTTTGGAAACTCAGTTTGTAACAAACGAGCATCTTCTTCTTGTGATACCGAAACTACTTCAACTGAAAACTGCTTCAATATTTCCCTTGTCTTCTCCACATTTTTTCCAGCAGAGAAAGAAACTAAATGGAATTTGCTTGGATGTTCTCTAATAATATCTAATGTTTGTAACCCAATAGAACCTGTTGCTCCTAATAAGCTTATTCTTTTTGCCATGATTTAATGTCTTCTCCTTATAGAAAATGTAAAAAGTGCAATAACGGAATGACAAAAAGCAAACTGTCAAAACGATCTAATATTCCACCATGTCCCGGCAATAATTTACCAGAATCTTTTACATTATAATGTCTTTTAATTGCTGATTCTACTAAGTCTCCTAATTGCCCAAAAATGGAAGCAGCTATCGTAATAGCTATTAGTATTATATAAGATGAACTTAATGGTGTAATCCAATGAAGAATAAATGCAGCAATAAGAGCCCAAATAATTCCCCCAATAAATCCTTCTACTGTTTTATTAGGCGAAATTTCTGGCCAGAGTTTCCGTTTCCCTAACTTTCTACCAGTAAAGTACGCACCCGAATCAGTTGTCCATACTACTAATAATGCAAAGATTACATAAGTTAAACCAACTTCTCGAGTTTCAATAAAGTAATAAAATCCAATTCCTACATATAATGTAGCCATGATCGTAAAGGCTGCATCATCAAAGGTAAAATTATTTTTAACAAGTACTGTATAAATTAATAGAACAAATACTGCAACAAATAACCATTCTATTTTTGTATGACCAGTAACTTGAAACACATCTGTTGCAATAGAGGAAGGAATTAATAATATGAATAAAAGTAGAATTGATATTAGTCCAGCAATAGAAAATAACTTAATTCCTTTCATTCTTAAAAGTTCAAATAAGCCAACAACTGCCATTACGTAAATCAATATATTAAAAATTGGGCCCCCTAACAGTACGATGGGAACAAAAAGTACCATTGCTATTGCACCTGTGATAATACGTTGTTTCAATTAACTTCTTCCCCCTTAAGGCCGCCATACCTTCTATTTCTTGTTTGATAGCTCTCAATAGCATCAAGTAAACATGCCTCGTCAAAATCTGGCCACAAGGTATCCGTGAACCAAAATTCTGTATAAGCAAGCTGCCAGAGCATGAAGTTACTTAATCGAACTTCACCACTAGTACGAATGAGTAAATCAGGTTCCGATAAATCTTTTGTCATTAAATAGTTGTCTAATAATTTTTCAGAAATAACTTCAGCTGAAATATTCCCATCCTGTACATCACTTACGATGTTTCGCACAGCTTGAACAATCTCATCCCTGCTACCATAATTTAAAGCAAAGTTGAGTATTAGACCATCATTATGTGCGGTTTGTTCCATCGCCTTTTTGACTGCTCTTTTCGTATGTTCTGGTAAAGATTCAATGTTACCCATCATTTTCACTTGAACATTTTGCTCAATTAGTTCTGGTAAATATGTGCCAAGAAACTCTTCAGGCAAACGCATTAAAAACTCCACCTCTAATTTTGGTCTTTTCCAATTTTCTGTTGAAAAAGCATAGAGGGTTAAAGTTTTAATCCCGATTTCATTGGCAAATCGCGTTATTCTCTTTACTATTTTCATGCCTTCGTGGTGACCTGCAACACGTGGTAGGGTTCTTTTTTTGGCCCATCTACCATTTCCGTCCATAATGATAGCAATATGACTCGGCAATTGTTCTTGTTGAGCTCTCTTTATTCTTTCTGTTAAGTTAATACTTATCGTTTGTTCATTTTTACGAATAAGTTTTTTTAGCATACTCAAGCCTCCACTTTACACCAACTCGGAACATATATATCTTATCATATCAAATTTCTCCAAATTTTACTTCTATGAATTCAGAAACAGAAAATTCATATGGAGTAACAAGCAAAAATCTTCTATTTTAAATAAAAAGACGTCCCTTTTAAAGGACGCCTCTCCATATGAAAAGTTCAAAATGGCTTAATGAATCAGAATCCATTAAATAATATAAAGGATTGATTGATGTTAAACTTCCAAAATTTCTTTTTCTTTTTCTTTCGTAATAGCATCTATTTTTTCAATATTGGAGTCTGTAAGCTTTTGAATTTGCTCCGTATAGTTTCTTAAATCGTCTTCCGTGATTCCTCCAGATTTCTCTAGTTTCTTCAAATCATCGTTTCCATCACGGCGTACATTACGGATATTTACCTTTGCTTCTTCTGCTTCTTTTTTAACTTGTTTCACTAAGTCTTTACGGCGCTCTTCTGTTAACGCAGGAATTGCAATGCGAATAAGTGTTCCATCATTCGTAGGAGTAATTCCTAAATCAGATTTCATGATTGCTTTTTCAATATCACCTAAAATTGTTTTATCGTAAGGTTGAATTGTAATTAAGCGAGCTTCAGGAACAGCAATACCAGCCATTTGATTGATTGGAGTAGGTGCACCATAATAATCTACAGTAATTTTGTCAAGTAAAGATGCGCTAGCGCGACCAGCACGAATAGTTGATAGTTCTCTACTAAAAACTGCAATCGTTTTAGCCATTTTATCTTTTGTTTGTTCCAATACTTGTTTCGGCATTATGAATTCCTCCTAACGACTGTACCGATAGTTTCTCCAAGAACAGCCTTTTTAATATTTCCATTATCCATTATTGAGAATACAATAAGTGCAATATCATTGTCCATACACAATGTAGATGCTGTTGAATCCATCACTTGTAACCCTTGTTGAATTACTTCTAGGAAAGAAAGCTCTTCGTATTTAAATGCTGTTTTATCAGTTCTTGGATCTGCTGAATAAACACCATCTACATTATTTTTAGCCATAAGAATTACGTCTGCTTCAATTTCAGCCGCTCTTAGAGCTGCTGTTGTATCTGTTGAGAAGTATGGATTTCCTGTACCAGCAGCAAAAATAACTACTCGCTTCTTTTCTAAATGACGAATTGCTCTTCTGCGTATGTATGGTTCTGCAACTTGGCGCATTTCAATAGAAGTTTGAACTCGAGTTTCAATTCCTACTTTTTCTAAAGAATCTTGCAAAGCAAGTGAATTCATTACTGTTGCAAGCATTCCCATATAATCAGCTGTAGCACGGTCCATTCCCATTTCACTACCAACTTTTCCTCGCCAAATATTACCCCCACCTACTACTACTGCAACTTCAACGCCAAGTTCTACTACTTCTTTAACTTGTTCAGCCACAGATTTAATAATTGCCGGTGATAGTCCAAAACCTTGTTCTCCAGCTAACGCCTCGCCACTTAGTTTTAAAACGATTCTTTTGTATTGTGGTGTGCTCATAGGTATCCTCCGTCTCTTTATCTTGAAAAATAGGGAACACAAATTGCGTGCTCCCTAGTAGTTCTTTGTTATTTATAAAAATTTTACACTCTGATAAAAAAATTAAATTCTTATTTATTAAGTAACTGTCCTACTAAAACGCCAATCACTTCTGCTTATTGTTCCTCACAGAAAAGTTGTCGATAGTTGTACACTGACTTCTATTGTTAAGAATTAGTTTCCTTTAACTTGGTTCATTACTTCTTCAGCGAAGTTGTCTTCACGTTTCTCGATACCTTCACCTACAGCGTAACGAGTGAATGATTTTAAGTTACCACCAGTAGATTCAACAAATACGCGAACTTTTTGATCTGGATTTTTAACGAAAGATTGGTCAAGTAAGCAAACGTCCTCAAAATATTTACCAAGACGGCCTTCAACCATTTTAGCAACGATATTTTCTGGTTTGCCTTCATTTAGTGCTTGTTCTGTTAATACTTTGCGCTCATGTTCTACTTCTTCAGCAGATACTTCATCGCGAGAAATATAAGCAGGGTTTAAAGCAGCAACGTGCATCGCAACATCTTTAGCTGCTTGTGTATCAGTAGAACCTTCCAGAACTGTAAGAACACCAATACGTCCACCCATGTGTAAGTAAGGACCAAATGCATCAGCATCTGTTTTAGTTTCAACTACAAAACGACGAAGAGTAATTTTTTCTCCGATTTTTGCAACAGCGTTAGAAATTAAGTTTTCAACTGTTACACCTTCTTCAATAGTAGAAGCTAATGCTTCTTCTACTGAAGCAGGCTCAGTTGCTAATAGATGAGTAGCTACTTGTTGTACTAATTGTTGGAAAGCTTCGTTTTTAGCAACAAAGTCTGTTTCTGCATTCATTTCTAATAATACAGCTTTATTTCCTTCAACTTGGATATAAGTAGTTCCTTCAGCGGCAATACGATCTGCTTTTTTAGCAGCAGAAGAAAGACCTTTTTCACGTAAGAAGTCAATTGCTGCTTCTAAATCACCGTCTGTTTGAACTAATGCTTTTTTACAATCCATCATACCTGCGCCAGTTTTTTCACGCAATTCTTTTACCATTTGTGCTGTAACTGCCATTATAAATTCCTCCTAGTACAAATAATGTCATTGTCTCAAAAAAAGGTGATAAGTGGTTTGGCCGCTTATCACCTGTTACTTACATGTGTGTTACTCAGCAGCAACTTCAGCTGGAGCTACTTCATCTTCACCTTGTCTTGCTTCAAGTAATGCATCCGCCATTTTAGCAGTTAATAATTTTACTGCGCGAATTGCATCATCATTTGCAGGAATTACATAGTCGATTTCATCTGGATCACAGTTTGTATCAACGATACCTACTAATGGAATGTTCAATTTACGAGCTTCTGCTACAGCAATGCGCTCTTTACGTGGATCAACAACGAACATAACATCCGGGATAGCTTTCATATCACGGATACCGCCTAAGAATTTTACTAGACGTTCGTGTTCTTTTTTAAGTTGAACAACTTCTTTTTTAGGAAGTACAGAGAAAGTACCGTCTTCTTCCATTTTTTCAATCGCTTTTAGACGAGCTACACGTTTTTGAATAGTACCGAAGTTAGTTAAAGTACCACCTAACCAACGTTGGTTAATGTAGTAGTTACCTGAACGTTCCGCTTCTTCTTTAATAGCCTCTTGAGCTTGTTTTTTAGTTCCAACGAAAAGAACTTTACCACCATCTTGACCTACTTGACGCATGAAATCATAAGCTTCTTCTAATTTTTTCACCGTTTTTTGAAGATCGATGATGTAGATTCCGTTACGTTCAACAAAAATGTATTTTTTCATTTTTGGATTCCAACGGCGAGTTTGGTGACCGAAGTGTACACCAGCCTCAAGTAATTGTTTCATAGAGATTACTGACATGATTATTTCCTCCTGGTTTGGTTTAGTCTTCCGCAGTCATCATTTTTCTTTAGCTACTCTAATAAATAGAGCACCTGCTAAATCCATCCGAACTGCGTGTGTATTCATACCGTATTGTAATATACCATACATATTTTATACTTTCAACTATTTATCTTTAAATTTTAGGAAAAGCTCTACTTCGGTCTTGCCAATTTGCAATAGTTTTGCAATTTCATCCTTGCTTTTACCTTCATCAGCATAAAACAAAACTTTTTCCTTTATCGTTACAGGCTCTTTTTTCTCAGTAGTTGCAGCCGTTTTTAAATAACTATTTGCTGCTAGTTGTTTAGAGATATACGATTTAGGTATTTCATTTGACACTCTAAATTCTTTCTTACTATTTTCATTCTTAGCGTATTCATGTGAAGTAGTAGCAATTGTTCTTTCTGAACTATTCAATTCTTGTATAAGCCTATTATTTTCATCTATTATTTCCGCGATATAAGCTCCAAAAGAATCATCCATTTCAGCTAAAACTTGTTCATGTTTTTTCTCAATATCTTTTAAGCTAGAGAATTTTGCATACAACAACGCAATTAAATAAAAACTGAATAATTGAAGTAAAATTAATATAACCAATATTACAGATGTCATAATTTCTCCTACCCACTAAAATCAACAAAGTTTCCTTTAAAAGGATGCTTTATCTCTTTCATTTCTTTTTCTCTTTTTTCACGTTTTTTTCTTTCTTGTTCTTCACGCTCTTGTTTTGAATCCTCTAATTCAGCTTTAGCCGTATTTTCCGATTTAGTTACTGTTTCTCGATTTTTTTCTAATTGTCTTTCGGATGCAGCTTGTGCATTCGCTTGATTGACAGAACTTTGCTGTTGTAGCTGTTCTGCTACTTTACCAGCATCAAATGTTTTTGGTATTGCAATTTGGAGCTCAACACCCTTTAAACTCATTTGACAGGGCCCCCTCTATCTAGACATTCATAATTTCATTCCCTAACAATTTACGAAGTTTAAACAATGCCT
The DNA here is from genome assembly GCF_029222665.1 of Bacillus sp. Cr_A10. Taxonomy (NCBI): domain Bacteria; kingdom Bacillati; phylum Bacillota; class Bacilli; order Caryophanales; family Bacillaceae; genus Bacillus; species Bacillus sp. Cr_A10. The sequence continues at coordinate 104,972 of NZ_JARHXR010000008.1, read as the reverse complement.
TAGAATGTATCTGTGAAATTCTGGATGTAGATAAACCAAGCATTTCTCCAATTACTGTTAATGTTAACTCTTCCGTATAAAAAAGACTTAATACCAATTGTTCATTCTCATTTAATTGATTAATTTGTTTGGCTAGATCTTGGATTAGTTCATGTTTTACCATGTGTTGCTCAGGTGTTTTCTGTGAATCATCTCTAATATTAAATGATTTACTATCCATTTCTTCATTGTCTTGAAGTTGTTCATCTATAGACAATACATTTGAAAAAAAATGTTCTTGGACTGTTTGATACACATCTTCAACAGGCATTTCAACAAAATCGGCAATTTCTTCTGCTGATGCATGTCTCATTAATCGCTGCTCTAGTTCTTCGATTTTGGCTTCAAGTTTTTTAGCCTTTTCTCTTGATGATCTAGGAAGCCAATCTTCTTTTCTTAGGCCATCAATGATAGCACCTCTAACCCGAAACGATGCATACGTATCAAATTTCAAGTCTCTTGAGTAGTCAAATTTATTAAGAGCATCAAATAACCCCATCATCCCAAGGCTTTTCAATTCGTCTCTTGATATATTTTTAGGGATGCTTGCACCAATACGTTGAACATGATACGAAACAAGAGGCGTGTATTTTCGTATTAATAAATCTCCAGCTTGAGGATCTTTGTTTTCTATCCATTTTTTCCAAAGAAGGTCTTCTTCTGTCGAATAATGTTTTGCCACAATTATCCCCCTCTCCTAATATATCTACTGAATATGTTTATTATAGCAAATATAACTAAAAAAGGGGCGTCGAATATAAATTCGACACCACCTAGTTTCTCTGACATTATTCATCCTCATTCAACATAGATTTCACTACTCTTGCTAAATCCTCTGAAGAAGGTAACTCGTTCATTTCTTCCGAGTTTAATGTTGTTACTAGAACTTCTTCGTTTACAACTGGACCTTCCATTACAAAAGCAATAATTGCACGTACAAGGAATGTCAGAAAAAATACGATAATTGCAATAATACTTGCATGGAGTAATATACTCTTTGGATTAACAAATGGATGAGTTGAAAAAAAATAAATACTAAAAGCAATAAGCGCAGCCCAAAAGTTAGATAGAACTGTTCCCACCATTATATCTCTCTCACTCCTTGGTTAACGGTTCTTATATTTAGCATGCTAGTAGAAGGATTGAACTCTATTGTTCTTCCACTATTACCACCTGTATCTTCTGAAACAATCGGTATTGTGAATTTTTTTAACTGCTCTTTTACAGCATCTACATTTCTAGGGCCAATTCGCATTGTATCTCTGCTAGAAGAAAACTGAAACATTTGTGCACCTCCAGCAATTTTTGCTCGAAGCTTAAAAGGCTGTACCCCTTCTAATTTAAGCTGCTCAATCATTGCAGGAATTCCAGTATCCGCAAATTTTGCAATATTGATGTTCTCTCCTCGTCCTAAACTAGAATCAGGAAGCATTACATGGATTAATCCTGCTATTTTAGATTTTTCGTCATATAATACTACACCTACACATGAACCAAGTCCGGAAGTCCGTATTGTATTCGGTAGTTTTGCGATATTCATATCAGCAATACCCACTTTAACTACTTGACCTTGTTCACTCATATTAACTTACTCCTAATGCTTGAAAAATAGCTTCAAATGATTCAGGATCAGGTAATAAGAAGAAATGTCCTCTTACACTTTCTTCATTTGGCACATCTTCTTCATTTATAGCAGTATCAATTACAATGACATAGTCACTAACATGAGAGACTTCTACAAGTCCAAAACTGATAATTGCACCAACCATATCAATACTTAAAGCTGGAACAGTAGGGTATATTTTCAACCCTGTGAAATCGGATAGAGCTGATAGATAAGAACCCGAGAGTATGTTTCCTAGTTCTTGCATAGCAGATGCACCGATTTCGGATATTGCACCTGATTGAAAGTCAAATTGATCATCCTGGACCAATCTTCTGATGAAACGATTTGCTTGTTCTACAGGTAACACAAAAAACATACTGCCAGTGACGTCACCTTCTATTCGTAAATAGATTCCGGCTACTACACTATCTGGTCCTCCTGCAAGTTCCATCATTTCATCAAAAGAAACCATTTCGACTTTTGGAACCTTCATGTCAATCTTTTTATTTAATAGTGTAGATAATGATGTAGCTGCATGTGCTGCACCAATATTACCTATCTCTTTTAATACATCTAAATGCATCGACGTTATACTTTTTTCGTACATACCTTATACACCTGTCTTAATAGGATTTAATACTAGATTCAAATGTAGAAGAATTAACAAACGGCGATCTAGTTTTGCTACACCTGCTATAAAATCTTGCTCCAACCCTCCTACTACTTCCGGTTGAGGCTCGATAGCATCTGTTGGAATATCTAATACATCATTAGCAGAATCAACAATTACACCAACATTCATATTCTCTAGTGTGATAATAATGATTCTACAAGAATCGTTTAATTCACTTTCACCGAGTCCAAATCTATTTTTTAAATCGATAATCGGCGTCACTACACCTCTTAAATTAATAACACCCTTTACATAAGAAGGTGTTTTTGGAACACGTGTAATATGAATTAATTTTTCAATTCCTTGTACATGACTTACAGGTATTACATACTCTTTTCCTGCTAACTGAAAAACAACTACTTTCACACTTTTAACTTCTAAAGCTTCTGTCATATAGTTTACGCATCCTTCCTAAGAGAATTGCTCTTAAATTATTAAAGCATTGCAATCAACAATAAGAGCTACTTTACCATTACCTAAAATTGTTGCTCCTGAAATTGCAAATACACTAGTCAAATATTCTCCAAGAGATTTAAGTACAACTTCTTGTTGGCCAATAAACGAGTCAACTACTAATCCAGCTAGTTTATCTCCTTTACGTACAAGAACTACTGAGTGGAATTCTTCTTCATTACTTTCTCTAGGGACATCAAAAACGTCCTCAAGGAAAACTAATGGGACAACTTTGCCACGGAAATCTATTACTTTTTGATTATGCGCATTTAGAATATCGGATGAACGGATAATAGCTGTTTCAATAATAGATGATAAAGGAATTGCATAAATTTCTTCTCCAAGCTCTACTAACATTACAGAAATAATGGAAAGTGTTAATGGTAACTGTATAGAAAACAATGATCCTTTTCCTTCTGTGGAAGAAATATCAATTGTACCACCAAGCGACTCTATAGTTGTTTTTACAACATCTAGACCAACACCGCGACCAGATACATCTGAAATCTTATCTGCTGTTGAAAAACCAGAAGATAGTATAAACTCAGCTACTTGTTTGTCACTTAAAGTGGAAGCTGTCTCTTCAGATACAAGCCCTCTAGAGATCGCTTTTTTAAGTACTTTTTGACGGTTAATACCAGCACCATCATCTTCAATTTCTATAAAGACATGATTTCCACTATGGTATGCACGTAATACTACTGTACCCTCTTCCGGCTTGCCATTAGCAATACGAATTTCTGGGCTTTCAATTCCATGATCTAATGAATTTCGAATTAAGTGAACGAGTGGATCTCCAATCTCATCAATGACAGTACGATCTAATTCTGTCTCTGCGCCAATAACTTCAAGATTAATTTTTTTGTTCAAATCTCTTTCGAGTTGACGAACCATTCGTGGGAAACGATTAAAGACTGTCTCCACTGGTACCATTCGCATATTTAAAATAATATTTTGAAGATCTCCAGTTATTCTAGACATACGTTCTACAGTTTCATCTAATTCACCATTATGCAGTTCCTCTGAAATCGATTGAAGTCGACCTCGATCGATTACTAACTCCTCAAACAAATTCATGAGGATGTCTAATCGTTCAATATTTACACGTATCGTTTTATTCCCTGTAGAATGATTCGCTTTAGAAGGTGTAGATTTTTCTGTTGAAGCAGGTTTTGTTTCATTTGCGTTATTAACTTGTTCCTGTTCAACTACAATTTGTTGAGAATCTTCTACTTGTTTAAGTTCAACGTTTTGACGATTTTTTAATTGCTCGATTGTCACAGAATTGACTTTTACTTCTGTAACCTCCGAAACTTTCATTAGTTTCTTTTGAACATCATCTTTCGGTTCAGAAGTAACTAATGCAATATAGAAAATGTTATCAAATTGTTCGTCCTCTAGCTTTTCAACAGATGGAGAAGATTTAATCACATCTCCCATTTTTTCTAGTAATTCAAACACCATATATACTCGTGCAGCTTTTAATAGACAATCTTCTCTAAGCTGTACAGAAATTTCATATGTGTGATAGTCCTGTTCAAACGATTGCTGAATCACTGTAAGCTCATAATCATCGTAAGAAAGCCAGTTCGTATCATTTACTTCCGCTTCCTCTTTTGTTTCAACTGTAGTTGCAGCAACAGGTACTTCTTCGCCGGTTTCAATTTTATGTAATTTCTGAACGGTATCTGTCACATCTAACTTTCCATCTCCCCCAGCAGCAATGTCTAGGACCATTCCTTCTAATTGATCTACCGCAACAAATACTACATCTAACAATTCAGGTGTTACATCTAATTTATTGTTTCGGATTAAATCTAAAATGTTTTCCATTTTATGTGTTAAATTTGCAATATCCTCGTAGCCCATAGTAGCGGACATACCTTTTAATGTATGTGCAGAACGAAAGACTTCATTAACAATCGCAATATTGGATGGATTTTTTTCTAGTTCTAATAAATGTTCATTGCAAGCCTGTAAATGTTCTTTACTTTCTTCTATAAACATTTCTAAATATTGATTTGTATCCATGGATTAACACCCCTTTAAGGTAAGTATTGTATTATTGCCTGTGCTATATTATCTAAATCTACTACTTCATTTACTAAATTAGTTTCAACAGCTGCTTTAGGCATTCCATAAACGATGCATGTATTAGCAGATTCTGCTATTGCGACTACATTTCCCGTTTTCTTTAATTTTTGAAGTCCAAGTGAGCCGTCCGAACCCATTCCCGTCAAAATCACTGCGATTTTATCGAAATCATTAAACTTACTATTATCTTCAAATAAAACATCGACTGCAGGTCTGTGCCCTACTCTTGGAGGCTCGACGTTATCTAAAACGATCGTATAAACACTCCCCGTTTTTTTTAATCGTAAATGATAACCTCCTGGTGCAATATAGGCATGTCCATTTCGTAAAATGTCCCCATTTGCAGCTTCCTTCACTTCTATTTCAGATAATTGATTGAGTCGATCTGCTAATGACTTTGTAAAGCCAGCGGGCATGTGCTGCACAATAAGTACAGGAGCTTTCAAGTCTTTTGGGAACTTAGTAATTACTTCTTGAAGTGCTCTCGGCCCTCCCGTTGAAGTACCTATCAATACTATTTTCTTATTGTTTTTATTCCAATTGTTCACTTTACTAGAAGTAGTCGAATGTATTGCCTTGTGCATTACAGAATCAGTTTCTACTTTTGTGTGCACTTGCTTTTGCCTGTTCAGTTTTACTAGTGAAATATTAGCTGCGTTTTCAACTTTTTGAATTAATTCTTCTTTTATTTTATGTAAATCTAATGAAATCGTACCACTTGGTTTAGCTACAAAATCTACTGCACCATGTTCCATCGCAAGAAGTGTGCTGTCTGTACCTTTTTGAGTTGTACTGGATAACATCACAACCGCGACAGGTGTTTTCGACATTATTTCTTTTAAAGCTTCTATCCCATTCATTTCTGGCATTTCAACATCCATGGTTACTACGTCTGGTTGAAGCGTCTTAATTTTTTGAATGGCATCTTTTCCATTGCGGGCGATCCCTATAACTTCAATAACGTTATTGTCTTTAAAAAAATCGGTTATTAGCTTACGCATAAATGCAGAATCATCCACAATTAATAGCTTCTTTTTTTGTAAGGGCTTCACTGATTCAAGACCTCCTCGAAAAGAGATTTTTCAATCGAGAGATGAATTTACTTTGTCTAGGAATATTTTCTTCCTCTTCTTCAAAATCAGAGAACCGATTGACAATCATTCTTAACTTTTTAGTAATTTCTGCTTCAGGATAGAGTATAGAAAATGGCACTTGCTCTTTTACTGCTTTTCTTACAACGGGATCTTCCGGCAACGAACCTAGTAGAAACACTTCTTTTGATAAGAATTTAGACATTGCTAACTTCAGTCGAGAAACTGTATCAATTCCTTCCTCTTCGCTGAAGGCTCTGTTACAAAGCAGAAAAAAGTTCTTATCAGGATCCTTGTAATAAATGAACTTCATCATAGAGTAAGCGTCAGTTATAGATGTCGGTTCTGCAGTTGAAATGACGATAATATCATCAACTGATACGAGCAAATCCAATGTCTGATTGGTCGCTCCCGCACCCATATCAAATACAATATAATCATAGTTTTTTTGTAAAAACTCGAATGCCTCTATTAATCGTGTGAACATACCTTCATTCCATTCCATTACCCCTGATAAACCAGAGCCACCGGAAATATATTGAAGATTATGTGGTCCTTCGAATAACACTTCATCTATTGATGCGTCACCTACTAAGTAATCTTTCAAATTTGTTTGCACGGTTTTTCCAAGTAAAATATGAATATTACCCATGCCTATATCCATATCGATTAATACAACTTTTTTGCCTAAAGAACTTAACATAGTAGTAAAGTTCATAGAAAAATTACTTTTTCCAACTCCTCCTTTACCACTAACTACCGCAATAGAACGACCTAATTTATTTTGAGTACGAAGCATTTTAATTCTTAATTCCTCAGCTTGATCTCTCATAACGAATCCCCTTTAAAAGCAAATTGAGTAATTCATTTAGATTAGCCTCAACAATATCCTCAGGGACTTCTTGCCCATCCGTATAGTAAGCAAGTCCCTTCTTATATTTAACCATTAAATTAATGATAGAGCCAATAGAATTTGTTTCGTCTAGCTTCGTAAAAATAAATTTTTCAATTGGAAAATCCATAAATTGTTCAATAATGACTTCCATGTCCTTTTGTTTAGATGTTGTAGACAACACTAGGAAGGTTTCTGTATTTTCTTCTAGATTAATTAACTTCTGCAAATCTTCCACAAACTTTATTTCTTTATAGTTGCGACCTGCAGTATCAATAAATACAAGATCCAAAGCTTCATACTTTTCCATTGCATCTTGTAAGTCTTTCTCACTATAAACAATTTCAATTGGAGCTTGTAAAAGCCCTGCATAAGTTTTTAGCTGCTCAATTGCAGCTATTCTATATGTATCTGTTGTAATAAAGCCAACTTTTTTCTTTTTTTCTAATACTGCACGAGCAGCCATTTTTGCAATTGTTGTTGTTTTTCCTACACCAGTTGGGCCTAAAACATTAATGTATTTTTTATGAAAAGATATTCCACCAACAGGATGCTGTTCTAAAAGAGAAACAAGAACTTTCTTCGTTTTCTTGATTTGCTCAGCTAGCTCCAGTTTTTCATTATTACTTTTCATATGCACAAAAAGCTCATCACTAACTGTTGTGATAAGCTCATCTGCTAACTCTTGATCCTTTAAATGCTGAATAAGAGCTCCAAACTCAGGTGGATAATTTTCATCTAATGGAGAACGTTGAATTGATTTCACCATATGCTTTAAGTCTTCTAAATCTTTTTTAATTTCATCTGTAGCATCGCTAGCTTGAAATAATTGCATGGACTGATTTTCTTTTAGAGCAATAGGCGCATCATAAGAATCCATACCTGCTAAAACTTCAATCGATTTCTTTTTAAAGAGCCCTAGAAACCCTTTAGAATAAACAACTTTAGAATTTAAAATGACAGCATCATCGCCTAGTTCTTTTCGGATCAATTTCATTGCTTCAGGCATTGTAGTAGCCGTATATTTTTTCATTTTCACTCTACATTCACCACCCCAACACTTTGTACCTCAATGGACGATTCTAGTTCATTGTAAGATAGAATCGGAATTTGAGGGAAATATCGTTCCGTCATTTGACGTAAATACATTCGAACTGCAGGAGAACACAAAATAATTGGTGATTGCTCCATCAATGACGCGCGTTCTATCTCTCTTGCCATAGATTCTAAAATAGCTTGTGAATCATTTGGATCGATTGATAAATAATTTCCATGCTCTGTTTGTTGAATGCTATCGGCAACAATTTTTTCTACTCTACCTGAAACAGTTAATACTTTTAATACATTGCTATTACCTGCATACTGAGATGTAATTTGTTTCGCTAAAGACTGTCTAGTATATTCGGTTAATATATCGACATCTGATGTCATTTTTGAATAATCCGCCAATGTTTCAAAAATAATAGGTAAATTTCGAACAGAGACATGCTCTCGTAGTAAATTACCCAAAACTTTTTGAATTTCCCCAACAGTAAGAGGTGTTGGAGTTAATTCATCCACAAGAATTGGATATGTTTCACGAATATGATCTATTAGTTGTTTCGTTTCTTGACGGCCTAATAAATCATGCGCATTATTACGAATTATTTCAGTCATATGCGTAGAAACAACACTAGGTGGATCTACAACTGTATAACCTAGAATTTCAGCTTCTTCTTTTACGGATTCCGTAATCCATTTAGCTGGTAACCCAAAGGAAGGCTCGATTGTATCTATCCCTTCAATTGAATCATCATCTCCAGGACTCATGGCCAAATAGTGATCAAGTAATAGTTCGCCTCTAGCCATTTCATTTCCTTTAATTTTAATACGATATTCATTTGGCTGTAACTGGATATTATCTCTAATGCGAACGACAGGAATGACAATACCTAGCTCTAAAGCAAGTTGTCTTCTTATCATCACAACACGATCCAATAAATCTCCACCTTGAGCTGCATCCACTAAAGGAATTAGACCATATCCAAATTCAAACTCGATTGGGTCAACGTTTAGGAGATTAATAACATTTTCAGGACTTTTCATATTATCCGTTGTAATTTCTTCTTCAAATTCTTCTATTTCATTTGGATCTTCTTTACTTGCTTTGCTCATCATAAATGCGCCAATTGCAAGTGCGATTGAAACAGGGAATGTTAATATGATTCCAATTGGTGTTACTATCCCAAGAAGTGCAATAGTTGCTGCTGCAACATAAAGAAGTTTAGGCTGATTGAATAATTGTTCGGTAATGTCTCCACCAAGATTCCCTTTAGATGCCGCTCTTGTAACTACAATACCAGTTGCTGTAGAAATTAGCAGAGCAGGAATTTGAGATACTAGACCATCACCTACAGTTAATGTAGAAAAAAGAACTGCAGCTTCCGCAAAAGGTAGTCCTAATTGAACAACACCAATGATAATACCAAATATAAGATTAATCAGAACAATAATTATTCCTGCTATCGCATCCCCTTTTACGAATTTCGTAGCACCGTCCATCGCTCCGTAAAAGTCTGCTTCTCCACTAACCTTTTCACGTCTTTCTCTTGCTTCTTTTTCAGAAATCATCCCAGCATTTAAATCTGCATCAATGCTCATTTGTTTACCTGGCATTGCATCAAGTGTAAAACGTGCAGCGACTTCTGAAACACGCTCTGACCCTTTTGTAATGACAATGAAATTAATAATTACTAAAATAGCAAAGACCACTAAACCTACTAACATATTCCCACCAGTTACAAACGTACCGAAAGTTTCAACTACTTTACCAGCGTCACCTTCTGCTAAAATTGCTCTCGTAGTCGAGACGTTCAGTGCAAGTCTAAATAAGGTTACAAGTAATAAAACAGTAGGGAAAACTGAAAACTGTAAAGCCTCTTGCATATTCATAGCAGTCATTAATATTAATAACGCTATTGTAATATTGATTATTATCAGAAAACTTATCAACCAATGAGGAAGAGGTATTACTAGCATAGCCACAATTGAAATTACAGCTGCTAAAACGGATATATCGCGGATTTGCATATACTTCCACCTCAATCTTTACATCTAAATTTTTTGTTTAATACGATATACATAGGCTAATACTTCTGCAACTGCTTTAAAAAACTCATCTGGAATCCGTTGCCCTATTTCCACTTGATCATACATAGCTCTAGCAAGTGGCCGGTTCTCTACCATTACTACATCATTTTCCCTTGCGATAAGCTTTATTTTTTGTGCTACAAAATCAGCACCCTTTGCTACAACGATCGGAGCATCCATTGAATCATCATCGTACTTTAAAGCAATGGCAAAATGGGTTGGATTCGTAATAACTACATCTGCGGAAGGAACTTCTTGCATCATTCGACGCATAGCCATCTCCCTTTGGCGCTGTCTGATTCTTGATTTAATAATAGGATCTCCGTCAGAGTTTTTATGTTCATCTTTAATGTCTTGTTTCGACATTTTTAGATTTTTTTCATAATCATAACGCTGATAAAAGAAATCTAGAACAGAAATAAATAATAGGACAGACGAAGCAGCAATTCCCATCATCCCAGTTAACCAACCTATTGTGGAAAGTGTATCCCATGGTGTTTTAAATGATAAAGATAACACTTGTTCTAAGTTCATCCATATGATGAGAGTCGTAACCGAACCGATGAAAGAAATTTTTAATAAAGATTTTAATAGCTCTATAATTGCTTTTAATGAAAATATTCTTTTTAATCCTTGGATAGGATCAATCTTTTTCAAATCAAACTTTAATGGTTCAGTTGTAAATAATAAACCAAATTGAAAAAAGTTAGCCGCTATAGCAGCAACAACAGCAACGCCCATAATGGGTAGCAAAATTATTGCCATTTCTATAAGTAAATCTTTATATATCTCGACAGCTGTTTCAATTGTTAAAGTTTCAATCAACATGTATTTAGTGAACGTTACATTGAAAAAAGAAAATATTTCTGTCCTCAAAAATCCTGCACTAAAAAACAAAAAGATAAAAACTGCAAGTAAAACAATAGCACTTGTTACATCCGCACTCTTTAAAACTTGTCCCTTTTTACGAGAATCTTGACGCTTCTTAGGTGTCGCTTTTTCTGTCTTTTCTCCAGCGAAAAACTGTAAATCTAATCGCATTTCAAACAAGTTTAGCCACCACCTAATATAATCATTAAATCTCGCATACCAATTACCATTATTTCAAACATCTTTTGAACAACAGCCATAAGAACACCCATCATCACGAGAAGAACTAAAAAACTTACCCCAATTTTAATTGGAAATCCAACAACGAATATATTTAATTGAGGAACTGTTCGGGCCGTTATCCCCAAAGCGATATCTACTAAAAACAATGTTGCAACGATTGGTATTGACATTTGAAAGGCTACCGCAAAAACACCAGCAAAAGTCTTCATAATGAATTCAACATAGTTTTCTTGCCCGAAAGCAAGTAATGTCATATCCATGGGAATAAATTGATAACTATAAAAAATACCATCCAATAACAAATGATGACCATTTAAAGCTAGTAATAATAAGAGAGCCAAAGTATTTAAAAACTGACCAATTAACGGACTTTGGGCTCCTGTTTGTGGATCAATAACATTTGCAATGGCAAATCCCATCTGAAAATCTATGAACCCTCCGGCAATTTGAATAGCTGACATGATGATATAAGCTAGTAAGCCTATAAATAATCCAACCATTACTTCTTTGATTATTAATATTATGTAATCCCCGTTTATTTCAAATGGTGCAACATCCATCGTATAGTACATCATCCAAGAAAGGATCACTGCAAAAGCAATACGATGTGTCGCTGGAATTGTCCGATGAGAAAAAAGTGGTAAAGTGACAAAAAATGCCGATACACGAGCTATTATAAGTAATAATACGGTTAGTTTAGGTATAAGTTCATCCATTGATCTAACCTATATATCTTATTAAATTTTCAAAGATATCCGCAGCGTATGTAGTTACTTGTGATAGCATCCACGGTCCAAAAAAAACGATTCCCACAAGGACCGCAATAATTTTAGGAACAAAAGCTAATGTTTGCTCCTGAATTTGTGTAGTTGCTTGAAAAATACTTACTGCCAGACCAGTGATTAAAGCAATCAAAAGAAGAGGACCTGATGTAAGAAGAATGACCCAAATAGCGCGTTCTGCAATAGAGATTACCATTTCATTATTCATTACGATCAGCTCCTAAAAACTTTGTAAAATGGATTTCATGACTAAATACCAACCATCCACTAAAACAAACAATAATATTTTAAATGGTAATGAAATCATTACTGGTGGTAGCATCATCATACCCATTGACATTAAAACACTAGCAACAATCATATCTATTACTAGAAAAGGTATAAATATCATAAAACCAATTTGAAATGCCGTTTTGATTTCACTTAATGCAAAAGCAGGAACCATAATCGTTAAAGGTATATCATTTATAGACTCTGGTCGTTCCGCCTCAGTATATCTCAAAAACAGCTCTAAATCTTTTTGTCTCGTATGCTTACTCATAAATTCTTTAAATGGAACACTAGCACTCTCGTAAGCTTCCTCTAATGTAATATCTTCATTAAAAAGAGGAGTAAGCGCTTTTTCATTCACTTCCTGAAAAGTAGGAGCCATAATGAAAAAAGTTAAAAAGAGAGCTAAACCTACAATGACTTGATTGGGAGGCATTTGCTGTGTAGCAAGCGCCGTCCGTACAAATGATAAAATAATAACGATTCTAGCAAAGGAAGTCATGAGTATTAAAATACTTGGTGCCAAAGATAAAACCGTTAGTAATAGCATTAATTTGATTGAAGTGGAGACATTCGATGGATCACTGTCCGAAAAAAACTGGACGAAATCATTCATTTTCTTCTCGCTCCTTTGTCTTCCAATCATTTAATACATCACTACGGTCTTTTTTGATTTCTTGTAATCTTTTTTGGAACGTTTCGTTAAATGAAGGATCGTTTTTTACTTTGTTATTTGCCTTGGAAGAGATGGTGCCTTTTAAGTTATTAAAAATCTCTGCTATAAATGGCACTGTCTTTCCGATTTCTTGCTTCTCTTCATAGATTTTCGTCAGTTTAGTTATTTCCTCAGGGTCCGTTATTTCTTTTAATAATGAAACATCTTCCCCGACACCAACTAAAAATAACGAGTTACCTACTTGAAGTAATTGGACTGACTTACCTTGACTAATCCCAACTCCACCTAAATTCTGAACAAGTTGGTTTGTTTGAAACGTTCTATTTCTACTATTTACAAAGCGCAATAGTCCATATAACAAAAGAATGACGAAAAGTAAGGCAAAAATCATTTTCACATAATCCCAAATAGTTATGGAAACACCACCAGATTCTATTTCTTCTGGAGTTTCGGTTTGTTCAACCGGTGTCTTATCTTTCTCATCTTGAGTTTTGTTAAAATATTCTTCAATACTTTCATTAGAATCAGTTGCTGCATAAACTTCTGCTTTTAATGGGTAGAACGCTAGTAAACAAATGAAACAGAAAACGAGGGTAAATTTCCTCATCCTATTATTACCCGATTGCTTTTGAAATTGCTTCAATTACACGGTCCGCTTGGAATGGTTTAACGATAAAATCTTTTGCCCCTGCTTGTATTGCATCAATAACCATCGCTTGTTGTCCCATTGCTGAGCACATAATAATAATGGCATTCGGATCTTTCGCTTTTATTTCTTTTAATGCAGCAATTCCGTCCATTTCTGGCATTGTAATATCCATAGTTACTAAATCTGGTTTTAATTCAGCATATTTTTCAACAGCTTGGACGCCGTCTCCAGCTTCTCCTACAACTTCAAAACCATTTTTTGATAAAATATCTTTGATCATCATACGCATAAACGCAGCGTCATCGACTATTAAAATTCTTTTTGACATGTTTTGTTTCCTCCATTGGTTATCTTAAATTATGAATGCGCTCTGCTTGACTTAAGATATCTGTAATACGAACTCCAAAATTCTCATCAATTACAACAACTTCCCCTTTTGCGATATGTCTATTATTTACAAGAATATCAACAGGTTCACCTGCTAGTTTATCTAGTTCAATGATAGATCCACTAGTGAGTTCCAGAATATCTTTTACAGTTCTTTTTGTACGACCTAATTCTACTGTTACTTGAAGTGGTATATCAAGTAGCAAATTTAAATTTCTTGATTCATTTTGAGTCAGATTAGGTGCATCAAAACTTGCAAATTGCGCTTGTTGTACTTCCACTTGCGGCGCTTGTGGACGGGGTTGCGTAAATTGCATTTGCGCATGCGGCTGAGATTGTTCTTTTAATGGTTGTTGGTGTGATGGACTTGGAGTAGTTTCTACTCTTTCTTCCATAATTGTAGCAGCAACCTGGTCTTCCTCATCCTCACCCATCAATGATTTAACTAACTTCAATCCAAATTCTAAAGGTAGTAATTGCATAATATTTGAATCAATTAATTCTCCTACTTTTAATCGGAAGGAAATCTTTATTAGTAAATCGTCATTAGGAATTGCATCTGTTCCTTCATCTACCTCTAAGTTCATTAAGTCTATAGATGGAGGAGAAATATCTACTTTTTTATTGAAAACAGTTGACATAGATGTTGCCGCTGAACCCATCATTTGATTCATCGCTTCTTGTACTGCACTTAATTGAATTTCACTCATATTCGGTTGTGGGTTTTTACCATCTCCGCCCAGCATCAAATCTGCAATTATCGCAGCATCGGATTGCTTAATAACGAGTAAGTTCATTCCTATAAGTCCCGCAGTGTACTGAACTTGGACTGCAACATATGGATGTGGAAACTCTTCTTTTAATTTTGTACGATTAATCATACTAATGTTAGGTGTAGTAATATCAACCTTTTGACCTAATAGTGCAGATAATGCAGTTGCTGAGCTACCAAAAGAAATATTTCCTATTTCACCAAGTGTATCTTGAGCAAATGAATCTAAATAATCCTCAACATTAATAGTCTCAGAATTTGTAGTTTTTCCTTCATCTAAAGTCGTTCCTCTAAGGAGGGCTTCAATTTCTTCTTGGGAGAGCATATCATCACTCATCATCATCCTCTCCTCCTTTCAAAGTTTCAATGACTTGTACAGCCATTCTTTTTTTTAGTTTACCAGGTTGAGCAGTAAATTTCGGTATTTCTCCAACATTAATTATTAGTGGATCTTCTATTTTTGAATTCAACTGAATAACATCACCTAGTTGTAAAAACAGTAAATCTTCAATTGAAATGTCTGTTCTTCCTAGCTCGGCAACCACTGGAATTTCAGCTGATTTTACTCGTTTCTCTAATACTTTTAATTGTTCCGGAGAAACTTCTTTTTTGTTTGTTTGCATCCAATAACGAACAGATAAGTTAGGAACAATCGGTTCTAAAACCACATGTGGTATACAAATATTAATCATACCGCTCGTTTCTCCAATTTCGGTATTGAATGAAATAACAACTACTGTTTCATTTGGCGAAATCATTTGTAAAAATTGCGGATTTACTTCGAGCTCTGTTAAGATTGGGTCAATATCCGCAATATTAGACCATGCTTCGCGAAGATTATCAAAAGACCGCTCAAATAAGTTTGTCATAATTTTCGTTTCAATTTCTGTCATATTATTTACTTTTGCATAAGCTTCCCCTTTACCACCCATTAACAAATCTAACATAGAATAAGCGATATTCGGATTAATCTCCATGAGAATATTTCCTTCAAGAGGAGGCACTTCAAAAACATTGATTAATGTCATATGAGGTACCGAACGGATAAATTCTTCAAACGGAATTTGATCTACAGAAACTACTGAAATTTGTACATAAGTTCTTAATTGGGCAGAAAAAAATGTTGTTAACAAACGAGCGAAGTTTTCATGGATACGTGTTAAGCTACGAATCTGATCTTTTGAAAATCGAAGTGCACGTTTAAAGTCATACACTCTTACTTTTCTTGCTTCTTGTTCACTCTTCATTTCATCTGCTGTCATTTCTCCTGTGGAAAGCGCACTTAACAACGCATCTATTTCGGATTGAGATAATATATCTCCTGCCAATCTGCCCACCTCCATTCAAAAAAGTTACGATTACTGAATTATATAAGAAGTTATATAAACTTGTTGCACTTCTCCATCATTCATTAATTCATTTATTTTAGTTTTCAATGATGACTGAAATGTTGCTTTACCTTGTTTACCTTCTAAATCTTCTGGTGTCATTTCAGAAAGCTCTGTAATGACAATGTTTTTTACTTGAAAATCACGTTTTATTAATTCTTCCGCAGCTTCTTTACTATCCGTTTGTACTTTTAAGGAAATACGGATAAATTTATTTCCAGCTAAATTTGTCGTTATTTCTGGTATATCTATGGAAGATTCAACAATTTCATCAATTGTTGGCCCTGTCTCCTCATCTGGTTTGTTTAACTGAGAAATAAAAAGCAATGCTACAACACCAAGTAATGTAATACAAACTAAAATAATTAGCATGATGGTTAAAAGTTTATTTTTACTCTTCATGTTCTTCACCTCTTAAATGGGGGTTCGATAAAATATGTATTTCTTTGTAAAACTGAGCGATTTTTTTGGCCACATCTTCTCTAGATTCTAACGCAACATATTTATGACCATTTGTGAGCGTTATCGTAGTATCCGGAAAAGATTCAACCGTCTCTATGTATAATGCATTCAACAAAAACTCTTTACCGTTTAAACGAGTCAAATTTATCAATATAAAGGGCCGGGCCATTAAAGGAACGGCCCAACCCTCCCTTACTTTCAACTAAGATTCTAATAAATTATCGTTTTAAGTTAACAAGTTCTTCTAGAATTTGGTCAGACGTTGTAATAATACGAGTGTTCGCTTGGAAACCACGTTGCGCTACGATCATGTCTGTGAACTCTTCAGAAAGGTCTACGTTAGACATTTCTAGGAATCCGGAGTTGACTGACCCTATACCATTTTGTGTAGCAAAACTGAATAAAGGATCTCCAGAGTTGCTTGATGGTGTATAGTAGTTGTTACCTGATTTCTCTAATCCGCCTGCATTTGGAAATTTTGCATTAACTAATTTCCCTGCATATTGAAGTTCATTAAATGCGTCAACAAATGTTACTGTTCCGTCTTGAGATATTGACATACTCTTTGCATTGGTTGGGATACGAATAGGACCTATTGTACCAGTTCCAATAGTTCCATCTGGATTAATAGCGTATCCTGGATCTACTCCAGGACCAGCTGCTGTTCCAGTAGTATCAATATCTTCTGCATTTTCACTAAATCCATAGACATATTTACCATCACCATTTACTAAATAACCATTTGCATCCATATAAAAATTTCCAGCGCGTGTGTACTGTAAATTTTGTAATGCTACATCTGTTCCAGGCGTCGGCGTTGCAGCAGAATCTGCAACAATAAAGAATCCATCACCTGACATTGCCAAATCAAGCGTGTTTCCAGTTGATTGAAGTGATCCACCACTATGAATCGTATCAATTGATGCTAATTGAGATCCTAAACCAACTTGTTTCGGATTCACCCCTCCTCGATTTGCAGAAGCACCTGAAGCACCTGAAGTTGTTTGTGAGATCAAATCTTTAAATACAGTGCGTCCTTTTTTGAAACCGTAAGTGTTTACGTTTGAGATGTTGTTACCGATAACATCCAATTTTGTTTGAAAGTTTTTTAAGCCTGAAATTCCTGAGTACATTGAGCGAATCATGTATGTTTTTCTCCCTTCGATTTGCGTGCTAGCGTCTATCAGTCAGCTGCACATAGCATCCTTTTAAAGGTCCTGCTATCTATTTAGTTCAGCACAATGGTGCCGTCGATATTGGTGAATAATTGATTTTTCGCTTCCGTGCGATTCATGGCAGTAATCACTGTTGCATTTTTTGCACTTACGATTAATGCTGCTTGGTCCATCAATACTAATGAGTCATTCACACCTTTTGAGCGTGCTTCTGTTACTTTGTCACTCACCAGTTGCCATTCTGCATCTGTTATGTGAATATTTCTCTCAACTAAACGTTGATTTGCATGTTTACTTACTTTCAATTCTATTTTTGCATTAGCCTCGTGCAATTGTTGCAAAAACGATTGCTTTGGCGAAGTAACTTGTTTAGATGTGAGTGGTTGACGGATTGTAGTTTGCAGCGGAACGCGATTAATATTAATTTTGTCCATTGCATATCTCCGTTCTAATTTATTTTATTGCTGTAATTTGATCTGCGGTAATAGATTTACCTCCAGCGATATTAAAGACAATCTTTCCATCTTTTTTCGAAACAGATTCAACTTGAGCAGTGCTTTCTGCTTCCCCGTCCATATAGCTTACTGTTTTTCCAATTAACATACTTGCTTCTACTAAACTATTGGAATTTGAGTTATTCGACAGAACTTCTGATATATTGCCTGGTGTAATAACTTTTCCATCAGCAAGAGTGAATTGTACTCCCCCATTAACAAACTTAACTCCAGCAATTGTACCGGTACCTTCTTTTGTAATTGGTTTACCATCTTCGCCTTTTTCATCTGTTATTTCATGCCATTTCACAGACTTCCCAACGAAATTAGTATATTCAATCATTTGGGTTTGTTCTTGCGCCAATGCATATTTTTCAAATGCTGCCGTCAAGTTAGTCATTTGCTCTAACGAAGAAAACTGAGCCATTTGTGCGATGAATTCGTTGTCTTTCATTGGATTCGTTGGATCCTGGTTTTGTAATTGGGCCATTAATATTTTCAAAAATTCATCTTTTCCAAGCGTACTATTCCCTGTGGTACGTGTTGCTTTTTCCTTTGGCAAGTACATGCTGCTTGTGATCGGATTCATTTCAGCCATATATTAAACCTCCACTTCTTTTAAAAAGTCTTCGAAAGTAGCAATTTCTTCTTTCTCATCCTTTTTAGTTTCTTGTCGTTCTTGTTGTTGTCTAAATGATTCTTGGAAAGATTGATTTCTTTCCTGCCTTGCTGAATCTTGTACAGATTGTGTTATCTCTAATTTCTCAATTTGAATGTTCTGGTTAACTAACCCTTGCCTTAACTGATTTGAATGAGAATCTAACAAATCTTTACCAAGTGTAGTCGAAGCTAGCATTTTAGCTGTAAGCATTCCATCTTTTTGAATTAATTCAATTCGAATTGTTCCGAGATGTTCAGGATAAAGCTTGACGACAAGTCTATTTGCTCCACCTGCTTGTCCAAATTGAACACGATTCATCACTTTTTGCAAATCTTTTAGAAATTCCTCTGATTGTCCCGGTTTTTCATTTGGCAATGTTACTGAAACAGTTTCAACCTTTGTTTGTACTATCATTGACGACTGACCTTGTATAGGAGAAACTACTTCTCTCGTCTCAATTACTTTTTCGGTCGGTGTTGCTACTTGTTTAATTACAACTTGTTGAACACTTGGTTTCATTGTTTGATCTAGTGAAAGCTTATTCATAGCAGCATTTACAGCCTTATTGTTAGACATATCAGTTGGAAGTGTCAATGGAAGTTTAACTTCTTTAGATACAGCATCTTTCAGGTCTTTCACTAATTGATTTAAATCAAATAAAGTAGATTCTTGTTTTAGTGTCAAATCAGATTTCTTTCCAATAAGTTGTATTATCTTCAACAATTGCACAGCTTGACTTGCTTCTACAGAAGATACAGGACCTTGTCCATTTAAAGATTGAACGATTGCATCTTTCAGTTGGCTAGCTTGTACATTTAAACCTGCTAACAAATCCCATACGTTAGATTCTGATAACTCTTCATCTGTTGTCGCATTTTCACCTAAGAGCTTACTTAATAATTCTTTCAGTTCTTTTGGATTTACTATCAAGTCTTTAGAACCTATTAGACTTTCCGCTTCTTCCAATGCATCTACATCTAAAATGTTAAGTAACTCTTGTACAAGATTTAGTTGAGAATCATCAGGTATAGGGGGTGACTGAACTTGTTGATTAGATAATACTTGTCCAAAAACATTTCCAAATAGTTGATTGTTCGTATTCATATCTGGTACTTTACCTTTTGATTGGACCACTATATTATTTCCTAAATTTGCAACTGCTGCGATATTCAATATTTCACCTCCTCTCAATTGAAAATCACTCTTATTGCTTTGTCATTAATTCTGTATATTTTGCTGCTTCTTCTGGTGTCATTTTTTCATAAATTTTTGCCACTGTATCTGGTTTTAAGCTATTTAAAATTCTTAATGCTTCTGCGTCACTCATTTTAGAAATGACAGGTGCAGCAGATTTCGCAGACATTTTTTCAAAAGTAGAAACTATTTCAGCGTATTCTTGTTTAGTGCTCGTTTGTTGTCGTTGTAGATTCTCTATTTCATCCAACAAACGTTGCTGTTCAACTAATAAATCCTCATTTTTTTTTGCCGAATTATCTATTTCTGATTGTAAGTTATCTATTTCTACTTCTTTTTCTTGGATTTCAGCTTGTAGAGAAACAACTTTTTCCTCTAAACGGTTTGTTTTTACATCCTCTGTAACTATTTCCGGTTGACCAGCACCTGATAATTCTTTTGCTTTTTCAAAAACATTTATATTCGCTATTTGAGCAACTATCAAGAGGACCGCTAAAGCGAATAGAAAAGGAATGATAAACCAATAAAAGAACATTTTTATTTTGCCAATGCCTTTTGTTTCATCGTCTACTTTTTCAATGTTTTTAGTTTTTTTGTTTCTATTAGCCATGTTCTACTCACCTAATCTCTTTTTTGAAACTTTAAGGATGAAATTTCATCCAATTGGATTGTTTCAAGTCTAAGTTGATCTTGCTGAAAAAGTTCGTAATCTTTTTCCTTTATCTTTTCAAATTTACGAACCTCTAAAGATTTTTCTAAAAGTTTCTCTTCAAACCAGTTCATTTTAGAACGTGCTTGCATAACTTCTTTTTGTACTTTATCTATTCTTTTTTGCAACCCGTCTATAAAGTTCGAGAAATGATGAATATGGTTAATAGATAATCCTTGCTTAAGTTGGTTATTTTGAGCATCAACTGTATCTTCTTTCTTTTTCAACAAATCATATAATTCCGTAGCAACGGTTTCAAAAGCGACAACAGATTCTTTGTATGCTAGCTCTGTTTCTGATTTTTCTTGTTCACGAACAGTCAATATCTTAGCAAATTTATACTGATAAGCAACCATTATTTAACACCACCATTTGCTAAAGTAATTATTTCATTCACACTAGACTCTAGCGACACTTTGTCTAAATAACCTTGCTTTAAATAAGAAGTTATTAAAGGTTCATATTGTATAGCCTCATCTATTTCTTTGGATGTACCTCGTTTATATGCACCAATATTAATCAAGTCTTCTGATTTGTTGTAGGTGAAATACAAATCACGTAAACGTTCAGCTGCTTTTTTGTGTTCTTCATCGGATATATGGTTCATTAATCGACTAATGCTTTTTAAAACGTTAATCGCAGGGTATTGACCTTTATTTGCGAGAGAACGATCGAGTACTATATGTCCATCGAGAATCCCTCGTACTGTATCAGCAATTGGTTCATTCATATCATCACCATCAACTAAAACTGTATAAAAGGCTGTAATCGTCCCATTCTCATTTGTACCTGTACGCTCAAGAAGTTTTGGTAAGATGGAAAATACGGATGGGGTATAACCCCTTGTAGCAGGTGGTTCACCAACTGCTAAACCTATCTCACGCTGTGCCATAGCAACACGTGTGACAGAGTCCATCATTAACATGACGTTAAGTCCTTTATCACGAAAATATTCTGCTATAGCAGTAGCTGTAAAAGCCCCTTTTATACGCATCAGAGCAGGTTGATCGGAAGTAGCGGCGATAACAATAGATCGTTCTAAACCTTCTTTACCCAAATCTCTTTCTATAAATTCTCGTACTTCTCGCCCACGCTCTCCAATAAGAGCTATGACATTTAAATCTGCATTTGTATTTCTTGCAATCATACCAAGCAATGTGCTTTTCCCTACTCCAGATCCTGCAAATATCCCGACTCTTTGACCTTTCCCTACCGTAAGCATGCCATCGATTGCTTTAACTCCTACTTCAATTTGTTCATCAATTGGTGGTCTAGTTAATGGATTAGGAGGGTCTTGTTCTGTCCCAACAGTCATCAAGCCTTTTGGTAATACTGTTCCATCGATTGGGTTTCCCATTGAATCGAGGACTTTTCCAATTAAATCTGGTCCAACTTTCACCTCTAACGGTCGATTTGTTCCTTCTACTAAACAACCAGTTGAAATTTCACGGATATTTGTATAAGGCATTAATACAACAACCTCTTCTTTAAAACCAACAACCTCTGCTAAAATTACTGAATGCCCATTTTTAGAAGAATGTATGTGAATTTTACATACATCACCTATCGAACTTTCTGGCCCCTGTGACTCAATCATCAAACCAACAACACGATTCACACGTCCATATTTCTTAAAGGTTGAAAGATTAGGGATTTGTTGTATTAAATCAACTGCTTTCATCAAGTTCACTCCATACGATCCAGAATTTCTACTAGTTTTAGTCTTAATTCTTGTAGTTGTTCATCAATACTTACAACAATTCTTCCATGGTTCGTTTCAATATAACAATCTGTATCATTCATATCCTCGTCAACAAAAATCATAAACGGAACATCGACTGGGAATATGGATGCAAGTTCGTCCCGATTATTAGAAACTAACTTAAAATATGTCGGAGACACATAAAGCTTTATTTCTTTCATCTCTCTAACTTCTTTTAAACCCCTTTTGACAACAGATAAAAAGAGTTCTTCCTCTTCTTCTAACTTCGTTCCAATAATTCGCTCTGCAGTTCGAATTGCAAGTTCTAAAATAACCTGCTCCTGCTGTTGTAAATAATTTGTTGCGTTTTCGTGTGCTACTTGTATTGTTTCATTCGCAATAGATAAAGATTGTTGCATATCCGCTATAGCCTTATTTCTACCTTCTTCTAACCCTTGCATAAAGCCTTCGTCATAAGCAGCTTGCTGATATGCAATTTTTTGTTCTTCCCACGTTTTTAATTGTTCATCCACATATTGTTTAGTTTGTTCTATTTCTTGGGCTAATGCTTCTTTTGTCGAAGCAATTTGTTCTTCCGCTTCATGGAGCAATTGATCTCTTTCTTTCAGAATTACATCAAGCGAAAGAGGTTGATCTATATCTATTTCTTCTCTTAATTGCAGACTTTTTATTTGAATTGGTCTTGTTTTTTCACTATTATCATTCACTTGTACGTTTCGGAAAATCCTAGACAATAATGTCATCTCCTCCACCACGAGCAATTATTATTTCACCAGCGTCTTCCAATCTTCTAATGACAGAAACAATTCTTGTTTGGGCTTCCTCTACATCTTTTAGTCGTACAGGACCCATAATTTCCATTTCTTCTTTAAAAGATTCAGCCATACGCGTAGACATATTTCTAAAGATAATATCTTTTACTTCTTCACTTGAAACCTTCATAGAAAGAAGCAAGTCTTCATTTTCACAATCACGTATAACTCGTTGAATGGAGCGATTATCAAGCGTAACAATATCTTCGAAGACAAACATTCTCTTCTTGATCTCTTCGGCAAGTTCAGGATCTTGAATTTCAAGGGCATCCAAAATTGTTTTTTCTGTTGTTCGGTCTACACCGTTTAATACTTCTACTACTGCATCTACTCCACCAGTTTCTGTATAATCTTGTGTAACTGTAGAAGACAACTTTCGCTCTAGTACAGATTCAATTTCACTAATAACCTCCGGTGAGGTTGAATCCATTGTTGCAATTCGCTTGGCAATATCTGCTTGAACCTCTTGCGGTAAGGAAGAAAGAATAATACCCGCCTGTTGAGCTTCTAAGTAGGATAAAATTAGCGCAATTGTTTGTGGATGCTCGTTTTGAATAAAATTAAATAATTGTGTTGGCTCAGCTCTTCTTGCGAAATCAAATGGTCGTACTTGTAAGGAAGATGTTAATCGATTAATAATCGCTTGTGCATGATCTGAACCAAGTGCTTTCTCTAACACTGTTTTTGCGTAACCAATACCACCTTGCGAAATATAATCTTGAGCGAGTGCAATATTATGAAACTCTTCTATAATATCTTCTTTAATTTCAGGCTCCACTTTTTTCACACCTGAAATTTCTAATGTCAAGCGCTCGATTTCTTCTTCGTTTAAATGTTTATAAATAGAAGCTGAAACTTCTGGGCCGAGAGAAATTAATAAGAGCGCGGCTTTTTGTTTCCCACTAAGTTCTTTTTCTTTTTTTATCATAGCCGTCCTCCATTAATCCTCTGCTATCCATGTTCGTAATAATTTTGCGAAATCTTCTGGCTTGTCCTTCGCCATTTTTTCCAATTGTTTACGTCTTAAAGTAGATTCTGTCTCTTTTTCTTTATTAATATCATCTATTTTTAGTTCTTCTCTTTGTTCCTCAAGAATGACTAATTCTTCTTCTTCGTTTCTACGTGAACGAAGAATGAAAACAATTAGTAGAATAATTGCTGCTAAAAGTATTCCTCCGATTACGTAAACCCACCAAGGAATCATTGAATCTGTTGCCGCAACTGTAGTTGCTTTTCCATTGAATGGTTGTACCGAAACAACAATTTTTTCTTGTAGTTGCTCTTCAGTTAGCTGTTCAACTTCATCTTTATCGATGGAAGTTCGTACAATCGTTGCAAGAATTTGTTCAATATCTCCTTGAACACCCTCAGGCATAGAAGTTATATCATCAGGAGTTGGTGGTTCAACCATTACTTGAATTCCTAAATCTCTGATTTTGTAAGGACTTTCTACAATTTCTTTTCGAATACGATTTACCTCATTATTAATCGTATCCTCTGTTCTTTCGTAATCCCCGTTTGCACTAGAACCCTCTACATAGTTTGTAAAATTATCGGTAGCATCCTCGCCTTGTGGTGTTCCACCTGCTGTAGGATTAGTTCCAGTAAAAGTTTCTGAAATTCGTTGTGCACTTATTTCAATACCCGCCATATTTTCTTCATCAACTGGTTCCACTAAGTTCTCTTCTCTTTTTTCTTGTTGAAAGTCAATATCTGTTGTAACGGAAACTACAACTTTGTCTGGCCCCATTAAAGTACTTAACATTGTTTGTACTTGTCTTTGTAAATCGCGTTCTATTGATTTTTTAATAGCCATTTGGTCGCCGACATTAGCTCCCGTTGAATTAGAGTTAGCAGTTTGAAGATCAAAGTATTCGAAGTATTGATTTGTAATAACAATATCTTCTGTCGATAAATTTGGTACTGATTTAGATACTAAATTATAAAGAGATTGAATTTGAACATCTGTAAATTGGTATCCTGGTTCTGTATTAAGGACAATAGATGCGCTAGCTGCATCATTGCTTTGAGATAAAAATACTCCTTCCTCAGGCAATGAAATCATTACTTTTGCATCTTTAACTCCCTTTATGCCTTTAATTAAATTTGCAAGTTCTGTCTGAGTAGAGGCCAATTTTAAAACATTGAACTCATTATCAGTCATCCCAAATCCAGCATTTTGAGAGAAGAAGCTATAATCAATCATCCCTGATTCAGGGAAGCCTTCAGCTGCAAGTTGAACTAATAACGAATCAACCTGATCAGATGGAACTAATATAGATGTTCCACCAGGAGCTATTTTATTTTCTACCCCTTGAGCATCCAATGTTTCTTTTATACGTCCTACTTCAGATGGTGCTACATCAGAATACAAAGGAACAAACTCTGTTTTTGTCGAAAAGAATGTGATAATAGCAGCAATTAGTATTACTCCAATCAAGCTTCCAATTATCGTTCCTTTTTGTACTTTCGTTCGACTCTTCCAAAATGTAGAGACATCGCTTGTGATTTTTTTTATTCGTTCATTCATTATTATCCTCCGGCTATGGTGAATATTTTTACTCGATATTTAAATATAACCGAGGGTTTATACAGGCATTCTCATGATTTCTTGATACGCTTCGATTACTTTATTTCGAATTTCCATTGTTGCATTCAAAGTTATACTTGCCTTTTGAGAAGCAATCATCACATCATGCAATTCTACATTTTCTCCACGAATTAACTTCTCAGTTACTACATCTGAAGCTTTTTGATTAGCATTTACTGACTCAAGGGCACTTTTCAAAAAATCACCAAAGTTCTGTTGTGCCTCAAATGGACTAATTTTTGGAGTAGAAGAAGTTGGATTTATTTGAGCTGGATTAAATAAAGAAACAGATTCTATTGCCATATTTAAGTAAACCTTCTTTCATTTCTATTTACCAATCTCTAAAGCTTTTGAAAGCATCGCTTTATTGGCATTGAACACTGTTACATTCGCTTCATAAGAACGAGTTGCAGATATTAAATCTACCATTTCTCTCAATGGGTCTACATTCGGCATTTCTACATAACCTTCTGCGTTTGCATCAATATGAGTTGGATCATACACAAGTTTAAATGGTGTTTCCGTATCTTCTTTAATACTTGAAACTTTTACTCCGTTACCAACTGTTTCTTTATTTGTTTTTCCCATAGCAACATTTAAGAAACTAGAGAATTGACCTTCAAGTGGTTGAAAAGTCACACTTTTTCTTCTATAAGCTTGCCATTCACCATCGACTAATTTTGCACGAGTTGTATCAACATTAGCCATATTGGATGAAATAACATCCATACGAAGACGTTGTGCAGTCAGTGCGGAGGCTGTGGTATTCATCCCATGAAAAATCGACATGATTATCTACCTCCTTTTATAACTGTTTGTAATGTATTTAACTTTCCGCTTACACGATCAACCAATGCATTGTAATAAATCTGGTTTGTCGCTAGATTTGCTTGTTCTTTATCCATATCGACTCCATTGCCATTATGGTTATATCGGAAATTAGCGTAGTTATAAACGCCTGGAGAACTCACATTCATTTGAAAATTAAAATGCTTTTCATTCGTCCTATTTGCAGATATTGTCGATTGCTTTGCTTCCGAAAATACATCACCAAAACTTACGCTTTTTGCTTTATAATTAGGAGTGTCGACATTTGCTATATTTTGCGCTATTGCTTTCTGTTTAATAGCGGAAAAGTCTAATCCTCGTTCCAAATTCGATATCGTTCCACCAAAAATGCTCAATTATTACACCTCATTATTTTCAAATCGGAAGAATTTTAATAATTATCTATGAAAATCATAATAATTTAATTGTAATGAAAATGTAACAAAGTGTCTATTCTCTTTTTTGAATTTTCATAGGACATTTTTCCTTTTTTTTCGCCATTTTTCTCTTTTTTGTGACTAAAATCCAATTTCTCTAATTCGTACTTACTATTTTGAGGAAATTTTCAATTTACTGGATATTTATTCCTTTGACAAAAATATTTCAATAAGATGTCAAAAAAACCTCTTCTACCAATGGTAGAAGAGGTTTAAATTTCAATTCTTATTTCATTTTAAGTTGAGCTAGTTCTGCCAAAAATTTATCATTAAGAACTTTAATGTACGTACCTTTCATTCCTAGTGAACGAGACTCGATTACTCCAGCACTTTCAAGTTTACGTAGAGCATTTACTATTACTGAACGAGTAATACCAACGCGGTCAGCTATTTTAGAAGCAACTAGTAAGCCTTCATTACCATCAAGCTCTTCAAATATATGTTCAATAGCTTCTAACTCACTGTATGATAAGGAATTGATAGCCATTTGTACTACAGCTTTACTTCTAGCTTCTTCTTCAATTTCTTCCGATTTTTCACGTAAAATTTCCATTCCTACAACTGTTGCACCATATTCTCCAAGAATTAAATCATCGTCATGGAATTCTTGTTGCAAACGACCAAGGATCAATGTTCCAAGACGTTCGCCACCGCCGATAATTGGCACGATTGTAGTCAAGCCCTCTTTAAACAATTCGCGGTTCTCTTCTGGGAATACTGAATGTTTACTGAAAACATCTAGATTAGATGATGTTTCATTCACATTAAATAAGTTTTTTGTATACTCTTCAGGGAATTGACGTTCTTCCATCATTTTAATCATACGATCATTTTCAATTTGCTGATGTACTTCGTGTCCAAGAAGTTTACCTTTACGGCTAACTATAAATGCGTTACATTCGATAACGTTACTTAATGTTGATGCCATTTCTTTAAAGTTAACAGGTTTACCTGCAGATGCTTGTAGCATAGAGTTAATTTTTCTTGTTTTGTCTAATAAATTCATTGTGAATCCTCCAATATAATTTTCATATTTATTTTAATATTCTAAAGGTTTTTAATTGTTTTTGAAAGCAATTCAACTTCATATTACAGGATAAATTGCGATAAGTCTCTGTTTTTCACAATATTGTCAAGTTTTTGGTCAATATAGGAAGGAGTAATTTGAATATGAGCAGGAGAAATGTCAGAAGCTTCATATGAAAGGTCTTCTAAAATTTTCTCTAAGATTGTATGAAGACGTCTCGCTCCTATATTATCGGTCTCTTGGTTTACTTCATAAGCTATTTCCCCAATTCTCGCTATTGATTCATCAGAAAAAGAAATAGTTACACCTTCTGTATAAAGTAAAGCCTCATATTGTTTTGTTAAAGAGTGCTGAGGTTCTTTTAAAATACGAATAAAATCATCTTTTGTTAATTTCTCTAATTCAACGCGAATTGGAAATCTACCTTGAAGTTCCGGGATTAAATCAGATGGTTTAGACATATGGAATGCTCCTGCAGCAATGAATAGAATATAATCAGTTTTTACCGCACCATATTTCGTATTAACGGTTGACCCTTCGACAATCGGTAATATATCTCGCTGAACACCTTCTCTAGAAACATCCGCTGAAGTAGAATTACCACTTTTATTTGCGATTTTATCCATTTCATCGATAAATATGATTCCAGTTTGCTCCGTTTTTTCAATTGCTATTTGAGATAATTCATCATTATCTATTAACTTGCTCGCTTCTTCCTGCATTAATACTTTACGAGCATCTTTTACTTTCATTTTTCTTTTTTTCTTTTTCTTTGGCATTAAACTAGAAAGGGCATCCTGCATATTCATGCCCATACTTTCCATGCCTCCACCTTGCAGTGCATCAAAAATGGATGGGGCTTGTTCTGTCACTTCAACGGTTACTATTTCATTCTCTAGTTTTCCGTCTCTTAAATCTTCTGCAATTTGTGAACGTTTTAATCGCACCTCTGTGTCATCCGCTTCTAAAGGTTCATCTTCCGACTTTCCACCGAATAATGCTTCAAAAGGGTTTTGATTTGCGTTCTTTTTCTTTAAAGAAGGAACAAGAAGTTTTACTATAGCGTCGTTTGCTAAACGAGTCGCTTGATCTTTAACTTCTTCCATTTTTTCTTCTTTTACAATTCGAATCGCTGCTTCTACTAAATCTCTAACCATAGATTCAACGTCTCTTCCGACATAACCTACTTCCGTAAATTTAGTAGCTTCCACTTTTACAAATGGAGCTTTTGTTAGCTTCGCTATTCTTCTTGCTATTTCTGTTTTCCCTACTCCAGTAGGACCAATCATTAAAATATTTTTAGGGATCACTTCATTTTTCATATCTTCATCTAGTAACTGTCTTCTATATCTATTTCGCAAAGCAACTGCAACAGCTTTTTTTGCAGCATCTTGCCCAACGATATATTTATTTAAGTGCTCAGTAATTTGCTTTGGCGTTAAGTTGTTTTCCTTCATTCACCTAAAACCTCCACGACAATTTGATGATTAGTAAATACACAAATATCTGCTGCTGTTGTTAAAGCAGCTTTTGCAATCTCTTCAGCTGTTAAACGATCACCTGAATATTGTTTTAACGCTCTTCCAGCAGCTAAAGCATAATTTCCACCAGAGCCTATTGCCAAAATGCCATCATCCGGTTCTATAACTTCGCCAGTTCCTGATACGAGTAATAGATTACTTTTATCCATTACTAAAAGCATCGCTTCTAATTGGCGTAGCATTTTGTCTCCACGCCATTGTTTTGCAAGCTCAACGGCTGCCCTTTGAAGGTTGCCATTATACTCAAGGAGTTTTCCTTCGAACATTTCAAAAAGAGTAAAAGCATCTGCAACAGAACCAGCAAAACCAGCAACCACTTGACCATTAAAAAGTCTTCTTACTTTTTTAGCAGTATGTTTCATAACAACTTGATTACCCAAAGTTACCTGTCCGTCTCCTGCCATAGCCTGACTTCCTTTATGACTGACAGCAAATATTGTAGTTGCATGTATATTACCCAATATTGTTTACCTCCAATACTTATGCCCTTGGATGAGCATTCATATACGTTTTTCTTAAATGTTCTTTCGTAACATGCGTATAAACTTGAGTAGAAGTTAAATGGGAATGGCCTAATAATTCTTGAACACTCCTTAAGTCCGCTCCATTATTCAATAAATGTGTAGCAAAGGTATGACGCAGCATATGTGGAAAAATAGTTGTGTGTAAGGAAGCCTTCTTCATCATTTCGTTTAATATATATTGCACTCCACGTGCTGTTAAGTGCGCTCCTCTATTGTTCACAAAGAGAAAGGGATGAGATGTAGACTTCATTAATTTTGGTCTACTTTTTTGGACGTATTCCTCTACGGCACTTAGAGCAAAATCTCCAACTGGAACATACCTTTCTTTTCTACCTTTACCCATAACACGAATAACTCCATAACTCTTATCTATATGACTTAATTCTATAGAAATAAGTTCGCTAACACGAATGCCTGTAGCATACAATAATTCAAGTATAGCCATATTTCGTAACGATAGCGGATCATCCCCTTCGTTCCCTTGAAACAGTTTTTCCATTTCTTCTTCATAAAAGAAATGAGGAAGTCTTTCTTCTTTTTTAGGATGGTACAAGGATCGGAAAGCATCTTCCCGAATATCAAACTCTTTATGTAAAAACTTATAAAAAGAGCGAATAGAGGAGATTTTTCTTGATATTGAAGTTCTAGCTAACTTTTTATCATAAAGGGTTGTTACATATAATCTTGCATGCACGTATTCAACCTCATTTAAATCAGTTACACCTTCTCCATCTAAAAATAGTAAAAAATGTTCAATGTCTTTTTTATATTCACGGGTAGTTAGATTAGAGTAATTTTTCTCTAATTGAATATAGTCTATAAATGAATGTAGCAAATCTGATCCAATCATTTAAACACTCCAGTTTGTATTCCCATAGTAAAAGCCTCTAAAAGTATACAACCTTTAGAGGCTTAAAGCAATTAAACCGATTTATTTTTCAAAAAATTTTGAATCGTCGTTAATGCTCGATTGGCTAATTGCTCAGTTCTTACTTTTTTGTCTCTTACTTTTGGTTGTAGCTCAGGAAATAATCCGAAGTTAATATTCATTGGTTGGAAGTTTTTAGGGTCAGCTTCTGTTATATATCGAGCCATACTACCGAGTGCAGTCTCACTTGGGAACACAACTAATTCTTCCCCTTTTGCAAGCTTAGCAGCGTTTATACCTGCAAGTAATCCACTTCCTGCTGATTCTACATAGCCCTCAACTCCAGTCATTTGACCGGCAAAGAATATTTGTTTATTCGCTTTTAGCTGATAAGTCGGTTTTAGGACAGTCGGTGAATTAATAAATGTATTTCTGTGCATAACTCCATATCGTACAATTTCCACATTTTCTAATCCTGGAATTAATTGAAGAACTTCCTTTTGAGGTCCCCATTTTAAATGTGTTTGAAATCCAACGATATTATAGAGGGTTCCAGCAGCATCGTCTTGTCTTAATTGAACAACCGCATAAGGGCGTTTACCTGTTTTAGGATCTTCTAATCCAACCGGTTTCATCGGTCCAAATAAAAGCGTTTTACGGCCTCTGCTAGCCATTACTTCTACTGGCATGCACCCTTCAAAGTAAATTTCTTTTTCAAATTCTTTTAATGGTACCACTTCTGCTTCTACAAGTGCATCGTAAAAACGATTAAACTCCTCTTCCGTCATTGGACAGTTAAGATAAGCCGCTTCCCCTTTGTCGTATCGAGATTTTAAATATACTTTATCCATATCGATGCTATCTTTTTCAACAATTGGAGCAGCTGCATCATAAAAATATAAATAATCTTGACCAGTTATCTCTTTTACTTTCTCTGCCAATGCAGGAGAAGTTAAAGGGCCTGTAGCGATTACAGTAATACCTTCTGGAATCTCGGTTACTTCTTCGTTTATGATTTCAATCATTGGATGATTGCGAATGACCTCTGTTACTCTTCCTGCAAAATCATGTCTGTCTACAGCTAGTGCTCCACCTGCAGGAACACTACTATTATCTGCAGATTGAATAATAAGTGACTCTAACATACGCATTTCTTCTTTAATAACCCCTACAGCGTTTGTTAGGGTATTAGCACGAAGCGAATTTGAACATACTAGTTCAGCAAATTTATCTGTATGATGTGCAGGTGTTTGCTTTACAGGTCGCATTTCATAAAGATGAACTTTTACTCCTCGCTTTGCAATTTGCCATGCAGCCTCGCTTCCTGCCAGTCCTGCACCTATCACGTTTACTATTTCAGTCATGTTGAAACCTTCTTTCTTTTAACTCTGTGGATCTTCTTTATAATCACAAGCTACACATTGAATTTGTACGCCTTTTTTCAGCTTTTTCTCTACTAACATATCATTACATTTAGGACATGGTCTATTAATCGGCTTATCCCAAGAAACAAAGTCGCATGTAGGATAACGATCGCATCCATAAAAAATTCTCTTTGTTTTACTTTTACGTTCCACAATCTGCCCTTCTCCACAAGATGGACATGGAACGCCAATTTCTTTCACAATTGCTTTCGTGTTTCTACAATCTGGGAAATTACTACAAGCCATGAATTTACCATATCGTCCTAATTTATAGACCATTGGAGAACCACAGTTTTCACAATCTTCACCAGTAGGCTCATCTTTTATAACGATTTTTTCCATTTCAGCATCCGCATGCTCTACATGTTTGGCAAAATCTTTATAAAATCCATCTATGACTTCGACCCATCTAACTTGTCCTTCTTCCACACTATCTAAGTCTTTTTCCATTTGTGCTGTAAACTCGATATTTAAAATATTCGGGAAAAATTCAAGTACTAGTTGATGTACGATTGTTCCAAGCTCAGTTGGTACAAAACGTTTAGTCTCTAATGCCACATACCCTCTTTTTTGTATCGTATCCAGTGTAGGAGCATATGTGGATGGTCTGCCTATCCCAAGTTCTTCTAGCGTTTTAACTAGTCTTGCTTCTGAATATCTTGGTGGTGGCTGTGTGAAATGTTGTTTAGGTTCAATCGAAAGCGCATTTACTTTATCTCCAACCTCTAATACAGGCAACAGTTTGTCTTTGTCATCCGTTTGGTCATCCGTGCCTTCCACATACACTTTCATGAATCCTGGGAATTTTACTTGTGAACCATTTGCTCTAAATATTGCGTTCCCATTTTTCATATCAACCGAAACTGTATCTAATATTGCAGGAGCCATCTGGCTAGCAATAAATCTCTCCCAAATCAATTTATATAAACGATATAAATCTCTAGATAGGATGCTCTTTAACTGCTCTGGTGTTCTTAGAACACTTGTTGGTCTTACTGCCTCATGCGCATCCTGAGCTTTTTTGGATTGTTTTTCTTCTTTTTTACTCGTTATATATTCTGAGCCGTATTCATTTTGAATGTATGCATGTGCATCAGCCTTAGCTGTATCAGAGATTCTAGTAGAATCTGTACGCATGTAGGTGATTAAACCTACAGTACCTTCTTTTTTTCCAAGGTCAATTCCTTCATACAATTGTTGTGCAAGCATCATCGTTTTTCTAGCTCGGAAGTTAAGTTTACGAGCAGCTTCCTGTTGAAGAGAAGAAGTTGTAAAGGATGCGGCTGGATTTCTTTTTCTTTCTTTTTTCACGACATTTGCTACTTCAAACTTTTTGCCTTTCATCCCTTTAAGAACATCTTTTACTTCACTTTCGTTTGTTAGCTTAACTTTATCTTTATCCGTACCATAATAAAGAGCATCGAATGCTTTTTTACTTTTCTCGAATTGCCCTTCAATCGTCCAATACTCTTCTGGAACAAAGTTATTTATTTCATTTTCACGGTCAATGATTAAACGTAATGCTACAGATTGAACTCGTCCAGCAGATAAACCTTTTTTCACTTTCTTCCATAAAATTGGACTAATATTATAGCCAACTAGGCGATCTAAAATTCTTCTAGCCTGTTGTGCATCTACTAAATCCATATTTATAGGTCTAGGATGTTTAAATGATTCTAAAATAGCATCTTTTGTAATTTCATTGAAAACAACTCGACATTCCGAATTAATATCAACATTCAATGAGTTAGCTAAGTGCCAAGCAATTGCTTCCCCTTCTCTGTCGGGGTCAGCCGCGAGATAAACTTTCTTCGCTTTTTTTGCAGCATTTTTCAGGTCTTGCAATACGGGACCTTTTCCTCGTATAGTAATATATTTTGGTTCATAGTCATTTTCTACATCTACACCCATTTGACTTCTCGGCAAATCCCGCACGTGACCGATGGATGCTTTTACTTTATATTTTTTTCCAAGATATCGTTCAATTGTTTTTGCCTTTGCTGGCGATTCCACAATAACTAAATAATCCGACATAAATGTGCCTCCTTATAGAAGGTAACTCGCTTTAAGCTTCAAAACAAATACCTGTTGCAAAATGTATAACAGATTTCTAAAGAAAGCAAGTCTTTTCATTTATTTAATTGTTTATTTGTTCAAATTCTTGTAGTTCTTCAAGTATTTGATAACCATTCCAAACAGGCTTTGCCCCCTCTAAAATAAGGTTATGTGGGCCTGCAGACAAAGGGGAATGAATAGATCCAGGTATAGCGAAAATTTCTTTTCCATTTTCTAACGCATGCTCCATTGTTGAAACTGTACCACTCTTTTCTTTAGCTTCTGTAATAATGACAGCTTGTGACAAACCGCTAATAATACGATTACGCATAGGAAAATTCCACTTTTTTGGTGTTATATATGGTGGATATTCTGTTATTAATAAATGTTCTTTCGACATTATTTTCGCTAATTCTTCATTTTGCTTCGGATATATATGAAATAAACCTGTGCCCAGAACCGCTATTGTCTTGCCTCCTAGCGCTATTGTGCTTTCATGAGCCATTGTATCTGCTCCTTTAGCAAGACCGCTTACAATAGTGAAATTTTGGCTTATTAATGGAGGTAAAATTGTTTCGATACTTTTCTTAGAATAATAGGTTGCCTCTCTAGAACCTATAATAGCTAACTTTTTATGCATGTTTAATAAAGAAGTATCTCCTTTCACATAAAGAACCGCCGGTGGATCGTAAAGATTTTTTAAACTTGTAGGATAATTGGGATTGGTAAAAATTATAGGGGTAATTTGGTGATTATCATAAATTTGTAGAAATGGGGTCTTCACAAATTTTTGGTACATGTTTTTAAGTTGAATCGCTCGATTTTCAGTAATACTCAAGAGACCTACTAGTAAGCTTGTCTGCATTTTCTCTAATTGTAATGTGGGATTGTATTCAATTAGGGGATGTAGTTTGTTCATAGGGACTGGAAATACATAGTGTAACGCTAAAAATCGATTAATCCACTTCTCTTCTGAATTGATCATTGCTTTCCTCCTATTTTTTTTGGCTATGATAAACTTCGCTGTAGTTAAGATACTCATACTAGAATCTACGAATCTATTTGAATTCGCGCTGGCCGCAAAACCACGAAGAATGAGACTTC
Source organism: Bacillus sp. Cr_A10 (assembly GCF_029222665.1). Lineage (NCBI taxonomy): Bacteria > Bacillati > Bacillota > Bacilli > Caryophanales > Bacillaceae > Bacillus > Bacillus sp. Cr_A10. The sequence continues at coordinate 69,330 of NZ_JARHXR010000008.1, read as the reverse complement.
AGTTGGGGATTGAGAAGCAATGCTTTTTCTGCGACGGAGCTTTGCTGAGGAGCCGCGGAACATTCTTGAAGACTCAGGCGTAGGCTGCTGTAGCGCACATACGTGTAAAATCCCTATTCTTAAAAACAACAATGAATAATACCAAAGCCAAATATAAAAAAATACGGCAACACCGGATGATGTGCCGTACCTTTAATATTAATGTGTTTTACATTTGTCGTAAAGACCTGCTGCTTTAATTGCTTTAATTAAAGTTTCGCCGATTACTGAAGGAGTTGGTGCAACTTCCATTCCAGCCGCTTGCATTGCTTTAATTTTTTCTGCTGCAGTACCTTTACCACCAGAAATAATTGCTCCAGCGTGACCCATACGTTTACCTTCAGGAGCTGTTTGCCCTCCGATAAATCCTACAACAGGTTTAGTCATGTTAGCTTTAATCCATTCTGCTGCTTCTTCTTCAGCAGTACCACCGATTTCACCAATCATAACAACTGCGTAAGTTTCTGGATCTTCATTGAATGCTTTTAATACATCAATGAAATCTGTACCATTTACTGGGTCTCCACCAATACCAACCGCTGTAGATTGTCCTACACCAGCTTGAGTTAATTGATGAACTGCTTCATAAGTTAAAGTACCAGAACGAGATACAACACCTACATGCCCTTTTGAATGGATATTCGGAGGCATGATACCGATATTACTTTCGTCTGCTGTCACAATACCAGGGCAGTTTGGTCCCACTAAACGAGTTTTTTTGCCTTCCATGTAACGTTTAACTTTAACCATGTCTAATACTGGAATATGCTCAGTAATACAAATAGTCAAGTCTAATTCTGCATCTGTAGCTTCCAAAATTGCATCCGCTGCAAATGGAGCTGGAACATAAATTACTGAAACATTTGCTCCAGTAGCTTTAACAGCTTCTTCAACTGTATTGAATACAGGAACACCTTCTACCTCTGTACCGCCTTTACCTGGAGTTACACCAGCAACGATTTTTGTACCATATTCCAACATTTTTTTTGTATGGAATAGAGCAGTGGAGCCAGTAATACCTTGTACCAAAACTTTAGTATCTTTATTAATAAAAATTGCCATTGTTTTGTCTCCGCCTTTCTTAGCCTACAAGTTCAACAATTTTTTGTGCGCCATCTGCCATTGAATCAGCAGCAACGATGTTTAAACCTGATTCGTTTAATAAAGATTTACCTTTATCAACATTTGTACCTTCTAAACGAACAACAAGTGGTACTTCAAGTCCAACTTCTTTCGCAGCAACGATAACACCTTCAGCGATAATATCACATTTCATAATTCCACCAAAGATGTTAACAAAGATACCTTTAACATTTTTGTCTGAAAGAATGATTTTAAATGCTTCCGTTACTTTTTCTGCTGTAGCACCGCCCCCAACGTCCAAGAAGTTAGCCGGTGATCCGCCGTAATAGCTGATTGTATCCATTGTAGCCATTGCAAGACCAGCACCATTAACCATACATCCGATATTTCCATCAAGAGAAATATAGCTTAGGTCATATTTGGATGCTTCGATTTCTTTTGCATCTTCTTCATCAAAGTCACGTAATTCTACGATGTCTTTATGACGGTAAAGAGCATTTCCATCAAAATTAAATTTAGCATCTAATGCCACAACTTCTCCAGCACCAGTTACAACAAGTGGATTGATTTCAACGATTGCTGCATCTTTATCCACAAATGCTTCATATAATCCAAGCATTAGTTTTGCTGCTTTGTTTACTAATTTTGCAGGTATATTCATATTGAAAGCCATACGACGTGCTTGGAAACCAGTAAGACCAACTACAGGGTCAATTTCCTCTTTGAAGATTTTTTCAGGAGTAGCAGCTGCCACTTCCTCGATATCCATACCACCTTCTTCAGAACCCATTAAAGTTACACGAGAAGATGCTCGGTCTAAAACTAAACCAAGATAGTACTCTTTTTGGATATCAGAACCTTCTTCGATATAAAGGCGTTTTACTTCTTTACCTTCTGGACCTGTTTGGTGTGTTACTAAAACTTTCCCTAACAGTTCCTTCGCATATGCACGAACATCGTCCAAGTTTTTTGCGATTTTTACTCCGCCTGCTTTACCGCGTCCACCAGCGTGGATTTGGGCTTTTACAACGACAACTTCAGAACCTAGTTCTTTTGCAGCTTTAACAGCTTCTTCCGGAGAAAATGCTACTTTCCCATTAGGAACTGCTACACCGTATTGTCTGAGGAGTTCTTTCCCTTGATATTCATGGATATTCATCTTACGTCCTCCAATCAAACTTATGTCAAGTAATTTACTACCTTTATCATTGTAATAAACCTGTCACTTCTTGTCTACAAAAGTAAGTTTTTTCTCTAAAACATAGAATATTCAAATATTTTTAGATTAATTCATTTTTCCTTTCTCTTGATCAATTCGATAAATAAATGCAAATACTTCCGCTACCGCTTGATATAGCTCGTCTGGTATTGACTGATTTATATCTAATTGACCGAGAAGTTCTACTAAACTACGATCCTCTTGTATAGGAACATTATGTTCTTTTGCCTTCATTAAAATATTATCTGCTATTTTTCCTTTTCCTTTTGCAAGAATAGTAGGGGCATCAATGATTCCCGGTTTATATCCTAATGCGACTGCTTCTTTACGAAAATGTTTTTCCTCTTTCATATACGAATATCTACTCCTTGTGAGTCTTTTCCCAGTAATTTCTTCGGTGACGTAAGTTTATTTTCTTCAAACGTTTTGACAAATACACCGGAGAGTTGGTATCCCACTGACAATAAGCCTTCCTTAAGGGTGTCATAAAATACGTTGGCAATTGGTTTTAAGCTGGTATCGTTATTGTATAAAGAGATGGTTACTACACGATTTTGAACCTGCATATCTACAACTGTCTCTTCTAAAGAATCTAAATGTAAATAAAACATGATACGAGCATAATCAGAATCTATTTTGCCATCCTCTTTCATACGACCATTCCATTCAAGGGTCGCATCCATTTTCTTTCCTAAAAATTCTAATGGAACCTGCATTAATAACTGGTGCTGTGGCCCGTTTTCATTCGACAATATTTGCAGACCATTCATTCGATTCAAAAGTAGTTCTGCTTGTTCTTTTAGTGGCGCAGAAATAACCTGATTATGAAGAAGGTCTATCAATTGAGGTTTCAATTGGCTTGCAAGCTGTCTAACCTCCTCGCTAGCTCCCCCGAGTTTTGCTTCATAACTAAAACCAAGTGACTTTAAAGCTTCTTTCATTGCGTGCTCAAATGCTTTTCCATCCAACTGTTGAAGCACATTTTGTTCAGCTTGCTGAAGAGCTGTAGAAAATATCGGTTGCTGACTGTTCTTATTGTTGGACAGTACTTGCTGAAGCGTTTGAGAAACCATTTCCTTACTGGTACCTTTTCCAAATAATGATAGTAAGTGTTCTTTTGCAGTTAATCCATGTTGATCTTTCAAAAAAACAGCTTCCTGACTCTGCTTTGCAAATACTTCCAAAAGCGACTTGTTTAGCGTTAATATTTGTTCGGCCTGAGAATTATTTTTTAACAAAATCCCTAGTTGCACCTTTTGTTCAGATGTTAACAAAGGTTGTGCGCTAACCCAATTTCGAATCTGGTCCATTACGATACTTTTTTCACTTACCGGAGCTTTTAATAAGTTTGCTATAATGTCAGCTGCTGAATTAGGCATCGTAGAAAGAGTTGAAGCTGGCAAAAGATTATTTAAAGTAACATTTGGAGGTAAGACACCCGCTTCTTTTAAACTCTGTAGTATCGGCAACTTTGTAGCCAAGTTTGCTACCGGACTTTGTAACACTTCTATTTGTTTTCCTAGCAATACACCTGCTACAGGTTCTCCAAACGGCTCCGCTAACTTTTGCAAACTTTGAAGTAGAGTGTTCTTATCATTTTTTGATAGTGTCAAATCTTGTTGTAACGTTAGTTTAAATTCTTGAATCAGTGATTGTAGGCCACTAGTAGACTTACCACTTAAAACAGCATCAAACATTTGTTGTGACAAAGGTATTTTTAGGTCCAACATTTTTTGAATTGTTTCCATTGCTTGCTTTATTGATACATTCGGAGGTAATTGTTTTAATAGCTGTTCTGCTTGAACTAATATTTCTTTTGAGATTGGCAATTGTTCTTTTAAAAAGAACTGAATTACTGCCTGCATTTCTGTTGATTTTGTTAAATTCATCGCTTGCAAAAGTTGTTGCGCTTGTTGAGCTAATGTGTTCCCGTTTGTGAGGGGTCCTGTTACGACTTTCAGTTGCAACTCCGGTTCCGTATTAGTTACTTGAAAAAAATGTGCATCCCCTGCTTTTAGCGGAGTTTCCAGCTTAGCTATTACTTTTTGATTGCCTATTTGCAATTCTGCAGTCTGATTTGGATATAATTTCTTAATTGTTCCATGGACTACTTGTCCTTCTTTTATCGAAGTTTGCATATTAGGTGAAAGGATCTTCGTTTGTTGTGCTTGAATGGAAGAAAAAGATGTTGATGACATGTTTTCACCTCATTTAAGTAATATAGATTTTATCGGCTCGAATGTTTTTCTATGGTGAATAGTAGGACCATATTTATATATCATTTCAACGTGTTGCTTTGTTCCATACCCCGCGTGTTTATTGAATAAATATTGAGGATATTCCTCGTGCAACTGATCCATATAATTATCTCTCGCAGTTTTAGCTAGTATAGAAGCCGCTGCAATCGCTAGACTCTTAGCATCGCCTTTTATAATGGAATGTGTTTCCATTTCAATTGGTAGTTTCATAGCATCTACTAAAACTATTGAAGGACTTTCCTTCAAGCTTAAAACAGATTTTGTCATGGATTGTTTCGTCGCTTCATAAATATTAAGTTCATCTATTTTTTCTACTGGTTGAAAGTGAATAAAATAACTTAGCGAATTATCTTTTATTTTTGTTGCAAGTTCATTTCGCTTCTTTTTCGTTAGTTGCTTGGAGTCATTTAAACCAATTAGATTATCTGTGTTCTCATTTAAAACTACAGCTGCTGTAACAACTGGTCCAGCTAATGGACCGCGCCCAGCTTCATCTACTCCAGCAACCAAATCCGTGTGGAACTTCCTAAAACTAGCATCGAAATAACATTTATCGTTGTGGGAACGAATTTCCATCTGTAAAAGCTGTTGTCTATTCTTCCAAGTATTTAATAGCTTCATGGCACCAATTCTACTATCATCTTCTAGTTGGCTCATCCATGGTTCCCATGAAGTTGCATTTTCTAATTTTTCTTTTATGTCCTTCAAACTTAACATTTCATTCACATCAACTTTCTTGTACTTAATCTATGTATCGGCCAATATATGAAAAGCGTAAGCGTCTATTTAGTGCAGCACAGTTTATACAGCACCTTACATTGGCACCTTGCTTTCATATAAGAAAGCAGCTTTTACACATTTGACCTAGCTTGCAACTTAAAAAATCGAGAAAACCCTTCTCACCAAGTGGCAAAAAGGGTAAATTATTTATGTCTTATTCGGTTACAAAATCAAACGTTAGTCGACCAAGATGAAGGTTTCGAATATCCCTTACAATCAGCTCTGCAACTTGATCATAATCAATTTCACCGCCACCGGCAAAACATCTTCTTAACTTACCAATATGATCGAATGTATCCACTAAATCTTCGCTAACTGTTGTCAATTGATATCTTTCTTCCATCCTCTTTGGATAATGCTCTTGTAAAAAACGAAGACCATACACCGCTAAATCTTCCATATTGATAACAGCATCTTTAATAGCTCCCGTTAATGCAAGTTTATAGCCTACTTGTTGATCTTCAAACTTAGGCCAAAGAATACCAGGAGTATCCAATAATTCTATTTCTTTTTCGACCTTTATCCATTGCTGTCTTTTAGTAACACCTGGTGTATTACCTGTTTTCGCTATATTCTTTTTTGCGAAACGATTAATTAGTGTAGATTTCCCGACGTTTGGAATTCCTACAATCATTGCACGAATAGCACGAGGTTTGATACCTCTTTCTTTCATGCGATCCCATTTAGGCTTTAATAGCTCTTTAGCGGCTTTAAAAACAGATTGTAGACCTTTTCCTTCTAAAGAGTTTATCGCCACTGTAGGGAGCCCTATTGAGTCAAAATAAGCTATCCATTTTCTCGTTTGTGCTTCGTCTGCCATATCCATCTTGTTCAAAATAAGTAATCTTGTTTTCTGGTGCACTACTTCGTCCAGCATCGGATTTCTGGAAGACAATGGCAAGCGTGCATCCACTAATTCAAAAACAATATCTACGAGCTTTAAATTTTCAGTTACTTCTCTTCTCGCTTTGGCCATATGACCTGGAAACCACTGTATTGTCATTTTATATCTCCTCCTTAAAGGATGAGAAAGTTACTTTTCCTTAACTATCTAACCTCAGGCATCTTACTAAATTTTTATTTTACAAAACCAACTTCATCAAATGGCCAAAAAACGATATTTGTGTTTCCAATCACTTCATCGATGGCAACTAGTCCAATATGTCGACTATCTTTACTATATCTACGATTATCACCCATAACGAATATAAAGCCTTCAGGTATCTTATCAACTTGGGCAATATCTTCTAATGTGAAATCATCGGTTAAAGATCCTTCAGTAATTTCATTTTTGTATTGTTCTAAGTATGGCTCTTCAACTTCTTTTCCATTTATAAATAGTTGATCATTTTTATATTCCACATGATCTCCAGGAAGACCAATTACTCGTTTGATGTAATTCTTTTGCTCTGGTGCATGGAATACTACTATATCAAAACGATCTGGTTCACCAACCATATAACCGATTTTATTGACAACCATTCGGTCCCCATTTTTTAAAGTCGGCATCATTGACTCTCCGTCTACTACAATTGGTGTAAATAAAAAGAAGCGAATTATTGCAGCAATCCCAAAAGCGATTAACAATGCTTTGGACCATTCCCACAATTCGTTCTTTTCTTTCTTAGCTCGTTCCATCGACTTGCCCCCTTTATATACTTCCTTTATTGTACAGGGAAATTCTCATTCAAGCAAAAAGAAATGATATGATTTCTAATTATCTTTCAACTAAATCTAACTTAACTTTCCGGAACGAAGAATGCGAACCCTTATCAATCTTTATATTTCAACTCGCTTGAAAGCGCTATTCAGTCGAGGCGACCTAAACTGCGACATCCTTGTCGCAACGGTCGCATGACCTACATCGTGTAGGCCCGCACGCCCGCGCAAGGCGGATGCGAATAGAACTTTAAGTTCATGAGCTTACATCGAAGCTTAAATAATTTGAAAGATTATTATTTCAAAGTCTTTTTTTAAACTGATTGAAAGCGCTTGGCATTCAAGGAGCGCCAGCAAAGTTACTTTGCGACGAGTAACCGAAGGAGCAAGTAACAAAGAATGCGAACCCTTATCAATCTATATATTTCAACTCGCTTGAAAGCGCTTTTCAGTCGAGGCGACCTAAACTGCGACATCCTTGTCGCAACGGTCGCATGACCTACATCGTGTAGGCCCGCACGCCGCGCAAGGCGGAAGCGAATAGAACTTTAAGTTCATGAGCTAACGACGATACGCAAGTAACGAAGAATGAAAGCGTTTCTCAACGAGTTGAAAAGAAAAAATGTTGTAGCGAAAGGTGGAATCACCCTCACTACAACATTTGATTTTTTACTATTAGCGACGTTCTTTAATACGAGCTGCTTTACCACGTAGATCGCGTAAGTAGTACAATTTAGCACGACGAACTTTACCACGACGAACAACTTCTAAGTTTGCAATTTTTGGTGTGTGTACAGGGAATGTACGCTCAACGCCAACACCTGAAGAAATTTTACGAACTGTAAAAGTTTCGCTAATTCCACCACCACGACGTTTAATTACAACACCTTCGTACATTTGGATACGTTCGCGAGTACCCTCAACAACCTTAACGTGTACACGTACTGTGTCACCAGGGCGGAAATCAGGAAGATCCGTACGTAATTGTTCTTTTGTGATTTCTGAAATAATGTTTTGCATCATTTTTCTCTCCTTATATAGAATGCTCTTACACCCATTATCTGTTGCAGCGGAACACCCAAAATCCATACTCCACATAGAAGTACATAGTAGAATATACCACAAACATTTAATAGATGCAATGCATAAATGAAAGATTATTGTTTCTTATATTTATTAATAAATTCTTGATCCTTTTTGCTTAAATCAATCGATTCCAGTAACTCCGGTCTTCTTTCAAGCGTTCGTTTTAAAGATTGTTCTCTTCTCCATTTTTCAATCTCTGCGTGATTACCTGACAACAACACATCTGGCACCTTATAACCTCGATATTCAACCGGTCGAGTATAATGAGGATGCTCAAGCAGTCCAGTAGAAAATGAATCTTTTTCGTGAGATTCTGCATTGCCCAGTACATTAGGCAATAGTCTAACGACACTATCCACAATAGTCATAGCTGCCAATTCTCCACCTGTTAATACGAAATCTCCAAGTGAAATTTCATCTGTGATCAGATGTTCTCGAATTCGCTCATCATAACCTTCATAATGACCACAAATGAAAATAAGCTCTTCTTCTTTTGCTAATTCTTCTGCTTTTTTCTGCGTAAATCGCTCCCCTTGAGGGCAAAGTAGAACGATTCGGCGCTTTTGTTGTTTATTCGTAGTTAAAGAATCTATTGCGTTAAATAGTGGTTCAGGTTTCAATACCATCCCAGCTCCACCACCATAAGGGTAATCATCAACCTGATGATGCTTGTTTCCTGAAAAATCTCTAAAGTTCACGACATTAAGTACAACTTCATTCTTTTCCTGTGCTTTTTTCAAAATGGATGTATTAAAAACACCTTCAAACATTTCTGGAAATAGAGAAAGAATGTGAATATTCATCATGATAATAGACCTTCTAACACTTCAATAACAATTTTCTTATTATCAACGTCTACTGACTTTACTACATCTTCAATGTATGGAATGTAATGTGTTTTCCCTTTTGCAGGCTGAACTGCCCAAACATCGTTGGCACCTGTTTCAAGAATTTCTGTAACAGTTCCGATCGTTTCGCCTTCTGTAGACAAAACTGTACATCCGATTATTTCATGATAGTAAAATTCATTTTCTTCTAATTCTGAAAGGTACTTATCAGATACTTTTAAAATAGCGTCTCTAAAAGGTTCTACATCTTTCAATAATGAATAGCCTTCAAATGTCAATAAATCAAAGTTTTTATGCTTTCGATGAGTAGCTATTTTAACGGTGATTGGTTTCGATCCATCTGCTTTAAACAGCCCTAGCTCACTACCCACTTCATAACGTTCATCTGCAAAGTCTGTTTTGGAGATAACACGTACCTCACCCCATATACCATGCGTATTGACTATTTTACCAACGTTAAACCATTCCATGAATATTTTTTACCTCCTATCAAAAAAGGAAGAACAAATTGTTCTCCCTCTTTGTACATTAATCTAAAATGTCGACATATGTTTTTTTCTTTTGGTGACTGCCTGCTGCTGAGTAAACAATAGTACGAATCGCTTTCGCTACCCGCCCTTGTTTGCCAATTACTTTTCCCATATCTTCAGGATGAACAGAAAGTTTGTAAACTATACGATTTACATTTTCTTCTTTAACAACCTGAACCTTATCTGGATAATCAACTAATGGTTTGACGATTGCTTCGATCAGCTGCTTCACATTGTCCCCTCCGATTATTTGCCGAGTTTTGCGTTATGGAATTTTTCCATAATACCTTGTTCTGAGAACAAGTTACGTACTGTATCAGATGGCTTTGCGCCGTCTTGAAGCCATTTTAACGCTAATTCTTCGTTAATTTTAACTTCAGCTGGTTTTGTAAGTGGGTTGTAAGTACCTACTGTTTCAATTTGACGACCATCACGTGGTGAGCGAGAGTCTGCTACTACAATACGATAGAAAGGAGATTTTTTTGCTCCCATACGTTTTAAACGAATTTTAACTGCCATTTTTATTGCACCTCCGAATAGTTTCACACAAGATAGTATATTATCAAGCTTTTATTTGTTTGTAAAGTGTTTTTTCTTAACACCCTAATTTTTTCAGGGAAAATTATTTAAAAAGTGAGTCTAAACCAGGCATTTTCATCTTTTTCTTCCCTTTTTGTTGCATGTTTGTCATTTGTTTCATCATTTTTTTCATATCTTCAAACTGCTTCAATAGTCTATTGATATCTTGAATAGACGTACCAGATCCTTTAGCAATTCTTTTCTTCCTAGGACCATTAATAATTTCAGGAGTTGTTTTTTCTTGCGTAGTCATGGAATAAATAATCGCTTCAACACGATCCATTTGCTTTTCATCCACTTTTGCATTCTCTAGTCCTTTAATTTTGCCTGCTCCTGGGAGCATTTTCAAAATTTCGTCCAACGGTCCCATCTTCTTCACTTGACTAATTTGTTCCAAAAAGTCATCAAAAGTAAAAGATTGCGTACGGAATTTTTCTTCTAATTCCTTCGCTTTTTCTTCATCAACATTTGCTTGTGCCTTCTCAATCAGAGACATCATATCTCCCATACCTAAAATTCGAGAAGCCATTCGCTCTGGATGGAAAGGTTCAAGAGCATCCATCTTTTCACCCATACCAACAAACTTAATAGGTTTTTGCGTAACAGAACGGATAGATAAAGCCGCTCCGCCTCGAGTATCCCCATCAAGCTTCGTTAATACGACACCGGAAATGCCAATGGATTCGTTAAAATTATTCGCTACATTGACTGCATCCTGCCCAGTCATTGCATCTACCACTAAAAACACTTCATCTGGTTCTTTGATGGCACGAATATCTTTTAATTCTTGCATAAGGGTTTCATCAATATGAAGTCGACCCGCAGTATCAATGATCACAACATCGTTATGCTCTGCTTTTGCATGCTCCATCGCTTGTTTTACGATTTCTACAGGTGAAATATCAGTACCTAATGCGAAAACAGGTAATGATAACTGCTTACCAATTGTTTCAAGCTGCTTAACAGCTGCAGGACGGTAAATATCAGCCGCTACTAATAGTGGCTTTTTATTGTATTTTTTGCGTAATACATTCGCAAGCTTTCCAGTAGTGGTTGTTTTACCAGCACCTTGAAGACCAACCATCATAATTACGGTAGGTGGTCTTGATGAAAAAGAAATTTGACTTTGTTCTCCACCCATTAACTCTGTCAATTCGTCTTTAACAATTTTAATGACTTGTTGACCAGGTGTTAAGCTTTTCATTACATCTTGCCCAACAGCTCGTTCCGAAACATTTTTGACGAATTCCTTTACTACTTTCAAGTTTACGTCTGCTTCGAGTAGTGCATAACGAACGTCTCTCATCATTTCTTTTACATCTGCTTCAGAAATCTTTCCTTTACCTTTAATTTTCTGAAGCGTTCCTTGGAGTCGCTCAGCTAATCCTTCAAATGCCATGCATGCCGCCTCCTAATCCCATTCTTTTAATTGATTAATGAGTTCAATCAGTTTATCTTCAGATGATTGCTCCTTTGCTAAAAGCAATAGCTGCTCTATCGTTTCCTGACGTTTTTCAAATTTCGTAAAGAGGTTAAGTTTTTCTTCATACTCCTCTAACATTGCTTCTGTACGACGTATATTATCATAAACAGCTTGTCTGGAAATATCATATTCTTCTGCAATTTCTCCAAGGGATAAATCATCTAAATAATAAAGCTGCATATAGCTTCTTTGCTTATCTGTTAATAATGCCTGGTAAAAATCGAAGAGAAAATTCATGCGTGTTGTTTTTTCAATCATTCCCATCTCTCCTTACCAATTCAATTACATCCTCTAGTTTATTAATTGAGGATACAACTGTCAAGTATTTTTACTTGTCTTCATTTTCTTCGTTTAATTCATTTTCACTTTCCAACTCTAAACCTTCAGCAAAAAGTCCATACACATATTTTTCGGAATCAAATGGTTGTAAATCATCCATTTGTTCGCCTAGTCCAACAAATTTTACAGGAATATGAAGTTTCGAACGTATCGCTAATACGATACCACCTTTTGCAGTACCATCTAGTTTCGTTAATACAATTCCAGTAACATTTGTCGCTTCTTTAAACGTCTGTGCCTGCACAAGTGCATTTTGTCCAGTTGTTGCATCTAGGGCTAGCAATACCTCATGAGGGGCATTTGGAACCTCACGCGAAATGACACGATGAATCTTTTCTAACTCATTCATCAAATTCACTTTATTTTGGAGTCGACCTGCGGTATCACAAATTAAAACATCCGCATTACGCGTTTTAGCTGCTCTAATCGCATCATACATAACAGCAGCAGGGTCAGAGCCTTCCGCTTGTTTTATAACTTCTACGCCTACTCTATCGCCCCATACTTGAAGTTGGTCGATTGCCCCAGCACGGAAAGTATCCCCCGCTGCCAAAATGACTTTCTTTCCTTCGCTTTTTAAACGATGAGCAAGTTTCCCAATTGTAGTAGTCTTCCCTACCCCGTTCACTCCAACAAACAAAATAACGGATAAACTATCTTTCTCCAGTTGAAGCTCTGTAATATTTTCATCCCCAGCTTCATAAATTTCGACTAGTTTTTCTGAAATAACCGATTGGATTCCGGCAGTATCCTTCATATTTTTACGCTGTACTTCAAAACGTAAGGATTCCATTAATTCAGAAACTGTTTCAAAACCTACATCCGCTTGTAATAATATTTCTTCTAGTTCTTCGAAAAAATCTTCATCTACTTTACGGTATTTAGCTACTAAATCATTTACTTTGGAAGTAAATTGGTTTCTTGTTTTCGCTAAACCTTCCTTAAATTTATTTGTAATCGAAACTGTTTCTTCTATCTCTTCCTTCGATCCAAGCATCTTATCTTTAAACTTCTTAAAAAAACTCATTCTCTAAGCTCCTTTTTAAGTTACTAATTCTTCTTCTAATTTTACTGAAACTAATTTCGAAATACCCGATTCCTGCATGGTAATACCGTACAATACATCTGCACCTTCCATTGTTCCTTTTCGATGCGTTATTACGATAAATTGCGTATCATGACTAAATTTCTTTAAATAGTTGCTATAGCGGGCCACATTTGCCTCATCTAGGGCTGCTTCTACCTCATCCAGTATACAAAATGGTACAGGACGAGTGTGCAGAATAGCAAACAATAAAGCGATTGCAGTAAGCGCACGCTCCCCTCCTGATAAAAGCGTAAGATTTTGCAGTTTTTTCCCCGGAGGCTGTGCAATGATGTCTACCCCTGTATCAAGTAATGAAGTAGGGTCGGTCAAAATTAAATCAGCTTGACCACCTCCAAAAAGTTCACGGAAAACAACTCTAAAGTGAGATTGTATTTCATTGAAAGTTGTTTCGAAACGGATAGTCATTTCTTCATCCATTTCTCTAATAACTTCATGCAAAGTTTCTTGGGCAGAAAGTAGGTCTTCTCGTTGCTCTGTTAAAAATGAGTGACGTTCACTCACTTGTTCAAATTCTTGAATAGACCCAAGATTAATCGGACCAAGCTCCTCAATCGATCTTTTTAGTAGAGTTACTTTTTTGCGTGCCAATTGTTCTTCCATTTTAAACGGGAAGTCACCTTCAGCTTCCTCCAAATTCAGCTCATACGTTTCTTCCAAGTGATTGCGAAGCGTGTTCATTTCTACTTCTAGTTTACTTAGTTTAATCTCCAAGGTACGCTCTTCATTTGTCAGGAGCCCCGCTTTTTGCTGTAGCTCTTTAAGCTTGTTTTCAGCGCTATTAATATTTTGGGAAAGTTCCACTCTGCTACTTTTTTCAGCTTGAATTTGCTCAATTAATCGATCTTTTGTCAATTTGTACTTTGTAATGAGATTTGATAATTCATCGGCAGTTGGGCCTTCTTGGTCATCATTTTCATACCAAGCAATTTCTTTATCTAAAGTATCAATTTTATGCGTGCTAGCTTGAATTGAATTGGTAATTTGAATTTTTTCTTTTTCTTGTTGCGTAACTTGTTCATTCACTACAGCAATCTGAGATAACAACTCACCGAGCTCATTTTGAAATTTGTCTTTTTCTTCAATCGATTGAAGTTTTAAAACTTGTAACTGGTCAATCGATGCTTGAATAGTAACTAATGATTCTTTTATCTCCACGCTACGAGATGAAGTTTGTTCTTTTTTACGGACTAAATCATCATGCAAGTTACCTTTTTCCGTTTTCTCTTCATCATATTCAAGTAACTGACTTGTAAGCCTTGAAATAATAGCGGTACACTCTCTTGTTTCTGAAAGTAATTTAAGTTCTTCTTCCCTTAAACTTTCTCCCAAAAGACGTGTTTCTTCCAATTCTAATCGTAATCCTTGAACTTCTTGTTTTTTCGAAGAAACCGATTTTTCCGCTTGAAGAACCGTTTTTTCCAACTCTACTAATTTATCATTTAGCTGTTCTAGCTCTACTTTACGAGTAAATAAGGAGGATTGCTGTTTAACAGAACCACCAGTAAGGGACCCTCCTGCATTCACGACATCACCATCTAATGTGACAAAGCGAAATTTATATTGCAGACGAGATGCCATTTCATTAGCACCCTTTAAATCTTTTGCAATAATTATATTTCCAAGTAAATTTTCCACAATAATTTGATACCCGTCATTGTAATTCACCAGCTTGTCCGCCGTATTTACAAAAGAAGGATGGTCCTTTACCATTGCTAAAGTTTGCTCATTTACCTTACGTGATTTCATTACTTGGAGCGGAAGAAATGTCGCTCTTCCTACACGCTTCTTTTTCAACCATTCAATAGCTAAACGCGCGTCTTGACTAGAATCAGTAATAATATGTTGTGATTGTTGTCCAATTGCTGTATCGATTGCATTCATATACGTATGCGGAATTTGAATCAGCTCTGCTACCGCGCCATGAATACCATGTAATTCTTTTTTTTCTCTAGCAATCAATACTTCTTTAACACCTTGGAAAAAGCCAGAAAACTCCGATTCTAGTTCTTCTAAAGAATCTTTTCTTGCTTGCATTTGATGTTTCATTTGATATGCCTTTTGAAGCATCGTCTGTTGTTCTTCCAACCCATTTTCAAGCTGTTCAGCTGTTTCACGTTTCTTTTTAAATGCTAATAATTTCTGTTCTAACTCTTTTTGACAAGTAGTCAGGCGAGATTCTAGTTCCATTTTGCGTTTAGTTAGTTTCTCTAGCTCTTCTTTTATTTCACGATAATCTTCCATCATTTTTTCAGAAGATACGAGTTCAAATTGAAGTTGCTGCTCCATATGTTTCATTTCGTTTTTCATAGTAGCTTCTTCATTCAATAAATCGATATAAGTACTTTTTAAATCCTCTATTTCTTCTTCTACTTCTGAAGCGGATTTACTTAAGACTTTGTCAATTTGCAACTTTTTGGAGCGAAGTTCTTTTAAGTAAACTTGTTTCTCTGTTCTGGAACCATCATTTTCTCTTAACTGTCTCTCGAGCAATTCAAGTTTTTCGCGTTCTTCTTCTAATGCTCTTTTTAACTGGGAAATTTGTTGACTTGCATTTTGTTTTTTCTCAGCTAGTAAAAGTTTTCTACCTTCTAATCGCTCTAATTCAGAACTTGCTTCTACTAGCTCACTTTGATTTGTATCTAGGCTTTCATCTATATCAGACATTTTTCTTCTGTCTGCCTGTATAGTCGCCTCTACACCATCTATCTGTAGTTGAAGTGCTTGTTTTGTTTCATCCAATGTATGAAGTTTTTTATGTAATTCAGCACTTTGCTGAACACACATTCTTAAATCATGTGCGATTACTGCTATTTCAATATCTTTTAATTCTTCGGACATTCTTAAATAATCCGAAGCAAGCGATGATTGTATTTGTAGAGGTTCCATTCGACTATCTAACTCATGCAAAATATCTAATACACGATTTAAATTGTCGTCTGTCTCAATCAGTTTAAATTCAGCTTTCTTCTTACGTTGTTTGTATTTTAGTACTCCTGCAGTTTCTTCGAATATTGTTCTTCTATCTTCTGGACGACTATTTAAAATTTCATCTACTCGCCCCTGAGAAATAATAGAAAATGCTTCTTTTCCAAGTCCAGAGTCCATAAAGAGATCCGTGATATCCTTCAATCTGCAAGTTTGTTTGTTTAGTAGGTATTCACTATCTCCTGAACGAAATACTCTTCTAGTTACACTAATTTCGGCAAAGTCTAAAGCAACTCTATTATCCGAGTTATCCAATATTAACGTAACTTCAGCAAAGTTTAACGCTTTTCTAGAGTCACTTCCTGCAAAAATGACATCCTCCATTTTAGACCCACGCAACGATTTAGCAGATTGCTCTCCTAATACCCATCTAATCGCGTCGGTTACATTACTCTTTCCACTACCATTTGGACCTACTACCGCAGTAACACCTGGTACAAAATCGATTCCAATACGGTCAGCAAATGATTTAAATCCTATTATCTCTAATCTTTTAAGGAACAAACTTATTCCTCCCGTTCATGATCCCTTAATGCAATAATTGCTAGCCTTGCAGCTTGTTGTTCCGCTTCTTTTTTCGAACGCCCTTTTCCAATGCCAAGTTCATTTGTACTTAACAAAACACGAGATACAAAGGTTCGATTATGTGCAGGACCTTTTTCCTCCACGATTTCGTAACTTAACGTTCCATTATTTTGTTGCTGAATAATTTCTTGTAATTGACTTTTATAATCCATCACATGCGAAAAAGCACCGAGTTCGATTTTAGGGAATACAATTTTTTCTAAAAATGAAATAACTGTTGCAAGTCCCTTATCTAAGTATAATGCACCGATAAATGCTTCAAAAACGTCTGCAAGAAGCGCAGGTCTTTCACGTCCACCTGTCAATTCTTCTCCCTTTCCTAGCAATACATATTTACCAAAATTCAATTCATTGGCAAATAGTACAAGAGATGGCTCACAAACAATTGCTGCACGAAGTTTTGTTAGTTCTCCTTCGCTCATCCCCATGTATTGTTGAAATAAATATTGAGAAACAGACAATTCTAAAACAGCGTCTCCTAGAAACTCTAGTCTTTCATTATCGGCAAAAAATTTCCGTCGATGCTCATTCACATAAGATGAATGCGTAAAGGCTTGATACAATAATGTTGGATTATCGAAATGAATATCAAAATGTTGTTGAAAGAGATTAAAATGTTCTTTAACACTTTCAGGGAAAACTGATTTTTTCGTATGCGTACTTTTTTTCATGAATTATCTGCCTTTCTTGCTTATGGATCTATCTGTTTAAGTTTACCTGTTTCTATAGCTTTGTGCAAAAGAAATAGAGACGTTCTATCTCTATTCGCAAGGAATGAGTAGAACGTCTCTGATGTTATTGAAATTAAGCTTGTTTACTTTCAATATAGCTAACTGCACTACCTACAGTTGAAATGTTTTCAGCATCTTCATCTGAAATTTCCATATCGAACTCATCTTCAAGTTCCATAACTAATTCTACTACATCAAGAGAGTCAGCACCTAAATCATCACGGAAAGATGCTTCTAATTTTACTTCGCTTTCATCTACACCTAGACGATCCACGATTACTTTCGTTACGCGTTCTAATACTGTTGACAAATTTGTCACCTCCCCTCAATGATTATACAAAAAACTCTAACCTATGGAAAGTGTAATTATAAATTCATGAATATTAATTCAGACCGAATTGCGATAGTCGAGGTAATAAGTTCTCCAACGACTGCTAGCATTATTCAACGGTCTGTAAAATTACATATACATGCCGCCATTAACATGTAACGTTTGACCAGTAATATAATTCGCATCATCCGATGCTAAAAATGCAACGGCTTTTGCAATATCTTCCGTATTTCCAAACTTAGCAAGCGGAATCTGACTTAACATTTGAGCCTTCACTTCTTCTGGAAGAGCCTCAGTCATATCGGTTGTAATAAAACCAGGAGCGACAGCGTTCACTGTAATATTACGACTAGCTAGCTCTAGTGCAGTAGTTTTGGTTAAACCTATTACACCTGCCTTAGCTGCAACATAGTTTGCTTGACCAGGATTTCCAGAAACCCCAACAATGGAAGTAATATTAATAATACGCCCTTTTCTTTGTTTCATCATCTGGCGTGTAACTGCTTTTGTGGAAAGAAAGACACCCTTTAAGTTTGTATTAAGAACATCATCCCATTCTTGTTCCTTCATACGCATTAGAAGATTATCTCTCGTAATTCCTGCATTATTTATTAAAATATCGATAGAACCAAAATTCTCTAAAGTAGCACTAATTAAATTTTGTACATCTTCGGATTGATCTACATTCGCCTGAATAGCAAAAGCTTCCCCACCAAATGATTTTATTTCCTCTACTACTTCTTCCGCTTTTTCTTTACTGCCACTATAGTTAACAGCTACTTTTGCACCTTCTTTTGCAAGATAAAGAGCAATATCTTTTCCAATTCCACGTGAAGCACCAGTTACAATTGCTGATTTGCCATCTAATTTACCCATTATTAACCTCTCCTAATTCTGTAATAACTTGCTGCAAAGATGCTTCGTCATAAACGCAATATGTTGTTACAGAGCGATCGATTTTTTTCACTAAACCACTAAGTACTTTTCCAGGCCCACATTCGATAAATACATTTACACCAAGCTCCAACATTTTCTCCACTGATTCTTCCCAACGAACTGGAGAATATAATTGCTCAACTAGTAAGTTTTTTATACTTGATGCTTCTGTTACAGGAAGCGCTGTGACATTTGAAATTACCGGTGTTTTCGTATCATGTAACGTAACAGCTGAAATTGCGGCATCTAATTTTTGTGCTGCAGGTCGCATTAGTTCTGAATGGAATGGTCCACTTACTACTAGTGGAATCGCTCTTTTCGCCCCCGCTTCTTTCGCTTTTGCAGAAGCTGATTCTACACCTGCAACCGTTCCAGAAATGACAATTTGACCTGGGCAGTTCAAGTTAGCAACTTGGACTATTTCACCACTTTTAGATACTTCATTTGTTACTTCTGTTAATGCTTCTTTATCTAACCCTAATATTGCTGCCATTGCACCTTCACCTGCCGGAACTGCTTCATTCATGTACAAGCCTCTTTGATGAACTAATAAAACAGCTTCCTCAAAACTGATTACATTTGAGGCAACGAGTGCAGAATATTCCCCTAAGCTATGTCCAGCTGTATAAGCAGGAGAAATACCGGCATCCGTTAGTTTTTTAGCAATCATTGTACTAGTTGTAAGTAATGCGGGCTGCGCATGAAAAGTTTTTGTTAATTCTTCAGCAGGTCCTTCTAACATAATATTAGATAGAGAAAAGCCAAGTACTTCATCTGCTAGCTCATAATACTTTTTACTAGTAGGGTCATTTTCAATAAATTGTTGTCCCATTCCAACAGATTGAGAACCTTGTCCTGGGAATATAAACGCGATTTTAGTCATTTGGTAATTCCTTTCTTAAAGTACTTTGAATAATTCCACAAACGTCATGTTCTACCATTGTTCTTGCTTGTCTGATGGCATGAAAAATTGCATTTGCATTAGAAGAACCATGCGCTTTGATGACAGGAGCTTTTAAACCAAATAATCCTGCTCCACCATACTCTGAATAGTCTAGTTTCCCTTTTAACTCTTTTAACTGACCTTTCACAAGAAGTGCAGAAATTTTTGTTTTCGTAGAAGTATTAAAAGCTTCCTTCAACAAAGTAAAAATCCCAGATGCCGTTCCTTCAATCGTTTTTAATACCATATTACCGGTAAACCCATCCGTTACAACGACATCCGCAACACCAGTTAACAAATCTCTTGATTCCACGTTTCCAACGAAATTGATTGGCGCTTCTTTTAATAAATCGAATGTCGCTTTCGTTAATTCATTTCCTTTTTTGTCTTCAGTCCCTATATTCAAAAGTCCAACTCGTGGATTTTTAATACCTCGAACTTTTTCTGCATACACACTTCCCATTACAGCAAACTGTTCTAAGTGTTCCGGTTTTGCATCTGAGTTTGCTCCCAGGTCAAGCATTACAAACCCTTTTCCATCCAATGTCGGTAAGGTAGGAGCAAGTGCTGGTCGATCCACTTGGTCAATACGACCAACAACAAATAAACCCGCTGCCATCAATGCTCCCGTATTTCCTGCAGAAACACATGCATCGACTTCTCCGTTTTTCACGGACTCTGCCATTTTTACCATCGACGAATTTTTCTTTTTCCGGACAGCTCGTACGGGTTCATCGGTACCTTCAATAATCTCATTTGTATGTATCACTTGCAATCGGTCATGAGCAGTTACTAAAGAAGACAGTTTTTCCTCGTCCCCATATAACTGAATATGCAGATCTTCGAAAGCTTGTAATGCGTCATATACGCCCTTCACTATTTCATGTGGGGCGTTGTCTCCACCCATTGCATCAATTGAAATTTTCATATGTCATCACCTTATTTAAGACTTTGTCACTCTATACATACTGAATTGACCTACAAAAACAGTGTCATTCTCCACTTTACTCGTTACTTCAATAAGCGTTGTGTTTATTTCCATATCGCTAGAAACTACTACAGCCTTTGCAATCACTCTGTCACCTTCTTGAACAGGTTTCACAAATGTGATATTAGATTTTCTAGTAAGCGCTAATTCATCATTTATGACAGCAACAGCCAAAGAATTGGCTTGTGCAAACAAATGATGCCCTCTCGCTATTCCATTTCTTGCAAACACATGGTCTTTTGTAATATCTAATAAAGAAATCGCTTGTTTATCTAAATCAATATCAATTATTTCACCAATTACCTCGTCGATAGGAAGTGATTTCACTTCTTCTTCAAAATTATGTGCTGCTACAGTTTTTATACGCTCTCGCAATTCCGGAATAGATAATTCCATTCGATCAAGTCTTATTGTTTGCACACTTACATTGAATGTAGAAGCTAATTTTTCATCCGTGATAAATGGGTTTTTATCTAATGTATCAAGTAGTAACTTCTGTCTTTCTTTTTTTGAGTATTTCATCCAATCACCACCATTTTAGCACTTGGTACTAATATCAGTATATAAATATTAAAAAAAGAATGCAAGAATTGATTTGCAATCCTTCCAGCATTCTCTTTAGTCAATACGCTCACCATCTAGCGCTTTGGAATTTAATAATATTGTTCTTAGACCTTCCATTTCTTCAGACTGCCAAAAAGCATCTGAATCCAACAATCCTTCTGCATCTACTTTTGCAGTATTAAGTGCACGATAATCATGTACAAGATCTGCTACTTTGAATTCTGGTAACCCACTTTGCTTTCTACCGAAAAAGTCACCTGGACCACGCAATTCTAAATCTTTTTCAGCAAGCGCAAAACCATCATTCGTTTCGGTCATGGATATCATTCGTTCTTTTCCTTCTTCTGATTTTGGATCAGCAAGTAGGATACAATACGATTGGTGTTCTCCTCGTCCCACACGCCCTCTTAGCTGATGTAGTTGGGCAAGTCCAAATCGTTCCGCATCTAAAATAATCATAAAGGTTGCATTCGGTACATTTACTCCTACTTCAACGACCGTTGTTGAGACAAGAACTTGAACTTTCCCTTCTGAGAAATCCCTCATCACTTGCTCTTTTTCATCAGGATGAAGACGTCCATGCATCAAACCTACTGAATAGCCTGTTCCCAAATCAGTAACCATCATATTGTATACGTCTACAGCATTTTGAACATCTAGTTTTTCTGACTCTTCAATAAGTGGACAAATAATATAAGCCTGTCTTCCTTTAGCTAATTCCTTTTTTAACCGGACTATTAGTTTGTACATTTGATCTTGCTTCATCCAATGAGTCTCAATTTTCTTTCGGCCAGCAGGCATTTCATCTATAACAGATACATCCATTTCTCCAAACGCTGTAATGGCTAAAGTTCGGGGTATCGGAGTTGCCGTCATAAATAATACATCCGGATTTTCCCCTTTTTCCTTCAAAACCCTTCGTTGTTCTACTCCAAATCGATGCTGCTCATCTGTAATAACTAAGCCCAATTTTTTAAATGAGACGTCAGGCTGAATTAATGCATGAGTTCCTATTAACAAATCTATATTACCGGCTTCTAAATTTTCTAATACAACACGACGAGCCTTCGCTTTTGTAGAACCAGTCAGTAAAGCAATTTTGACTCCAATTGGGGTAAGCCATTCATCCAAAGAAGTAGCATGTTGTTCCGCCAATATTTCCGTAGGAGCCATAAGTGCTCCTTGATAACCCGCAGTAATAGCTGCATATAAACATATAGCAGCAACAATTGTTTTTCCTGAGCCTACGTCTCCCTGTAAAAGGCGGTTCATACGATAAGGTTCTTTTAAGTCTCGACAAATTTCGTTTACAACTCTTTTTTGTGCATCAGTTAATTCATACGGTAAAGATTCAATTAATTTTTTCACCAAATCATTATTGAACGCAACGCTGTTACCGATATTTTGTTCCTTACGAGCTTTCTTTATAGCTTGCATTTTTAACTGAAAAATTAATAATTCTTCATAGACAAAACGTCTTCTTGCATCTTTTGAATGCTCTGCATTTTGTGGAAAATGTATTCCTTCCAACGCCGTCGAAATATCAGGCAAACGATAGGTTTCTCTAATTGATGCAGGCAAGATGTCTACTAGGTATCCATTTACCTCATCCAATGCTTGTCTCATAAATTTCCGAAAAGTCTTTTGGCTAATCGTACCTTTCAATGAATAGACAGGTTCAAAATCTTGTTGGTCCGTCTTAGGGCCAGCCGAAAAGGTAGAAACATTTATGACTTGTCTTCCCCTGTCCCATTTTCCGGTCACTGTAATGACTGCACCTGGTGTTATCTTCGTTTTTAAATAAGCTTGATTAAAAAAAACTGCTTTAATCAGATGTTGTCCTGCTAATAAACGGACTTGCAATCTCGATTTGTTTTTCCCTAAAAAAAGAAGAGAAGGCTCACTTTCGACCCTTCCTTCCACTGTTACTCGTTCATTATGAGCGGTTTCCGCTAAGTTCTTTAATCGAAAGTCTTCATGACGATAGGGAAAAGTCATAACCAAATCTTCTAATGTGATGATCCCTAATTCTTGCAATGCGTTAGCTGTACCACTTCCCACTCCTTTTAAGGAAGTAACTAACTCATTCTTTTTAGTTTCCACTATTAACTACTGCTCCGCCAAAAATTTTGGATTCTAACCATTTTCCTGTAGGAGTTGCTGCAAGCCCGCCTCGAGCAGTTTCTTTTAATGCAGTTGGCATTGTTTGGCCAATTTTATACATGGCATCTATTACTTCATCGCATGGAATCCGACTTGTTACACCTGCTAATGCCATATCTGCTGCCACTAATGAATTAGAGGCACCCATTGCATTTCGTTTTACACATGGAACTTCTACAAGACCCGCTACAGGATCACACACTAAGCCAAGCATGTTTTTAAGGGTAATTGCAAAAGCTTGAGCGCTTTGTTCAGGGTTTCCTCCCGCCATTTCTACGATTGCTGCTGCTGCCATACCTGCTGCTGATCCAACCTCAGCTTGGCAGCCACCTGCCGCTCCAGAAATAGAAGCGTTGTTGGCAACTACAAAACCAAAAGCACCCGCTGTGAACAAATAACGAATCATTTGCTCTCTTGTGGGATTTAACTTGTTTTTCACTGCAAATAATGTTCCCGGTACAACACCGGCAGAACCAGCAGTCGGAGTCGCACAGATAGTACCCATTGCTGCATTCACTTCATTTGTTGCAACTGCTTTACTAACTGCATCTAGCATTAATTCTCCAGATAAAGTGTTTCCTCTTTGCATATAATTTTGAAGTAGCACCGCATCTCCACCCGTTAAGCCGGACGTTGATCGAACTCCATTCAAGCCTTTTTCTACCGCTTCTTCCATTACAGTCAAATTACGATCCATTTGAGCCATTATTTCTTCTCTTGAACGTTCTGTTATTAAGATTTCTTGTTCGATCATGATTTCTGAAATCAGTTTTTGCTCTTTGTTAGCTAAATCAACTAATTCACGAACATTATGAAATAAAACATCCATTTATCTTCCTCCTTAGTCCGCTATTCTAGTAACTTGTGTAATATTAGGTAATGTAGATAATTCCGCAAGTATATTGGCATCCACATTCTGATCCACTTCAATTACCATTAACGCCATATTTCCTTTTTCTTTACGAGAAACTTCCATATGACCGATGTTAATATCATATTTAGCAAGACAATTTGCCACGCTCGCAATACAACCAGAACGATCTTCATGCACTACTAAAATTGCCGCTAAATTACCTGATAGACGAAGCGGGAAACCATTCAACTCAGTTATTTCTGTCTTTCCGCCACCTATGGAAATACCGACCATCGACATTTCTTGTATTCCGTCACCAATCACAATACGAGCAGTATTCGGATGCTCTGTGTGAGCGGTTTCAGGAATAAACTCATATGTCAGTCCAACCTTTTTTGCATCTTCAAAGGCTGTTTTTATACGCTCATCAAACGTATCGTAATCTAGCAATCCACCAATAATCGCTACGTCTGTTCCATGTCCTTTATAGGTCTCTGCAAATGAACCATATAAATGTATTCTTGCCCATGTAGGCTGCTTTCCAAATAAATCTCTTGCTACTCTTCCTATACGTGCTGCTCCTGCAGTATGGGAAGAAGATGGTCCAATCATAACAGGTCCAATTATGTCAAAAACTGATTTGAACTTCATTGCATAGACCTCCAATAGTATATTTACTACTTATTTTACACTGAATGTACATATTAAACAAAGGTTAGAAGATTAAGAGAATAAAATGGAGAGTAAGTGTTTAAGCCACTTGGTTATTTATCTTTAACCTAATTACGCTCGACCTAAATTTTTCAAGCAAATCTATCCAAAAAAAACCACGGGGAAAGTAAACTTCATTCCTCGTGGCATCTTATTTCTATTCAACCGATAAAATATATGGATATAAAGGTTGTTTACCGTTATATAATTCAATTTCAACATCTTCGAATTGCTCTTCAATGAAAGCCGCAAATTTAGTTGCTTCTTCTTCCGTAACATCTTCACCGTAAATGATTGTTACGATTTCTGCATTCTCATCGATCAACGTTGTTGCAAGCTTAGTTGCTGCCTCTTCTCTAGAAGGATTAGAAAGAATAATCTTCCCTTCTGCCAGAGCCATGAAATCATCTTTTTTAATTTCCACGCCATCAATCGAAGTATCCCGAACTGCGAAAGTAACTTGACCTGTTTTAACATGAGAAAACGCTTCGGTCATATGCTTTTTATTTTCTTCTACAGTAGCTTGTGGATTGAATGCTAAAATAGCTGCCATTCCTTGTGGAAGTGTTTTCGTTGGTACGACAGCTGCTTCAATACCCATCACCTCTGCTGCTTGTTCAGCAGCCATAATAATGTTTTTATTGTTCGGTAAGATGAGGACGCGTTCTGCTCCCACTGCCTCGATTGCTTTTACAATATCCTCGGTTGAAGGATTCATTGTTTGTCCGCCTTCAATTACTGCGGAAGCTCCTAAGCTTTTTAGAAGATCCGAAATACCTTCGCCCATCGCAACTGTTACTACTGCATAAGGATGTATCTCTGCTTTTTTTGCGGGAATTTCTTTCGAGTATCCTTCTCCTACGATATCTGTATGTTGTTGGCGCATGTTTTCGATTTTAATCTTAATCAAATCTCCATATTGTTGGCCATATGTTAATACTTCCCCTGGTGTTTCAGAGTGGATATGGATTTTAGCAATTTCGTCGTCTGAGATGACTAATAATGAATCACCAAAAGCACTTAAATCGTTTCGGAATGAGGTTTCATCAAATGCTTTTTTACCATCCTCAAAACGAACCATGAATTCAGTACAGAATCCAAATTCAATTTCGGACGTATCCATAAATCCTTGAACATTTTTATGGTGTTCAGCACTCACTAAATCATCCATTGACGAATTAACTGTTTTCTCAGGTAATGCTTCACCTTTTAAGCTAGCTAAAAAGCCTTCATATACAAATAACAGCCCTTGTCCGCCACTATCTACTACCCCAACTTCTTTAAGTACTGGAAGTAAATCAGGTGTTCTATTTAACGAAGCTTTTGCCTCTTCTACAACTGCTTCCATTAATAGGCGAATATCGTCTTCTGTTTCGCTCACTTCTACCGCTTTTTTAGCAGAGTCCTTTGCAACAGTCAAAATAGTACCTTCTACCGGCTTCATCACTGCTTTATATGCTGTTTCTACACCATAATTTAAAGCTTCAGCAAATTGTTTAGCATCTAGTGTAGAAGATTGCTCAACTGATTTTCCAAACCCACGGAATAATTGAGAAAGAATAACCCCAGAGTTACCTCTAGCTCCCATTAGTAAACCTTTGGATAATGCTTGAGCTGTTTTACCGATATGCTCTACAGTATGAGCTGCTGTTTCCTTAGCACCAGAAGTCATCGATAAATTCATATTTGTGCCAGTATCTCCATCAGGAACTGGAAAAACATTTAAAGCATCTACGTAGTCTGCGTTTTGAAAAAGGTGGTGAGCACCCATTTTAACCATATCTGCAAACTGTATACCATTAATTGATTTCATTGTTTTCTCTCCCTCATTCACACGCTTGCCACGCGAACTCCTTGTACATATACATTTACGGATTTCACTGACATACCAAGAGATTTATTTAGTGTATATTTCACTTTTGATTGCACTTGATAAGCTATTTCAGAAATTTTTGTTCCGTAACTAACAATAATATACATATCAATATGTAGGTCTTCTTTTTCTTGTCTTACAATAACGCCTTTTGTAAAATTTTCTTTTCTTAATATGTCTGTTAATCCATCTCTAATTTGATGCTTAGATGCCATACCAACTATTCCGTAACACTCTATAGCGGCTCCGCCTGCAATTTGTGCAACTGCATCTTGCGATATATCAATTTGTCCGAATTCATTTTTCAATTCAATTGACATGATGAAACCTCCCAAGTCTTTTTGACTACCCTTTATTGTACTACACCGTTCAGAATTATAAAAGAGAGCGTTTACTTTTTATACTATTTCCTTCTATATTATAGGGTATGATGGATAGATAGGCAAAAAACGTGTAACATTTGATGCATTTTTCATTTTACTCTTTTTATTCAGCACATTGCTCCTGCCCACAACTCGTCGCAGTGGATATTACCATTCGCGGGAAAAATAGGCGCTTGCGCATTTCTTTTTGTCCAGCTCCAGCGCCTTGCCCCTCGGGGTCAAATGTGAAAAAGCTGCTCCTGCGCAAGCTCGTCGCAAACTTCAAACAATTAAACCGTTTGTGGTGGCTGAAGAGCTGCCTCCTCGCTTTTCCCCATTTGCCTGTCTGGAGGCCCACAGGAAGTGGGTCATGCAGTCGTTGTGACACGATGTCGCGAACTTAGACTGTATTCCTATACTAGTCGCTTGCGCATTTCAAGATATCCAGTTGCAGCGCTTTGCCCCTCGGTCAAATGCGAATCTTCTACGTCCAACAGGGTTGGACATAGAATTTTCTCATTTGCTTGTCAGGGCAGAACAAGCGCTTCCACATTAAATATGGTGTAAAGGTTTTTTTCTTGATATGCTTGCACTTCATATTAGTCTGTGGTAAATTATTAAAGTATGTGAAATATCGAACTGAAAAATCTTTCAGCTTCTTTTTTAAAGGAGGAAATATAATGCCAAAAGTATGTGCAATCACTGGGCGTAAAGCTCGTTCTGGTAATGCTCGTTCTCACGCAATGAACGCCAACAAGCGTACATGGGGGGCAAACCTTCAAAAGGTCCGCATTCTTGTAGACGGTAAACCTAAACGTGTTTGGGTTTCTGCTAGAGCTTTGAAATCAGGAAAAGTTGAGCGCGTTTAATCGTACTCATAATTAATGCCAGGCCGACAACAGTCGACCTGGCATTTTTTCTTTTGTTTCCCCAGAAGACTTGCGTCCATCATCTGTTACTTCTTGACTTCTTCTTTCTTAAACATGCGAATACAAACTCTTACAAAACTACTTACTGATTTAGGCAATCTAAATGTGTATACCTTCACACACAATTCCTCCCTTTTAGTCGCTGCTTCTTATCATTAAACATATGCCAGCAGTAAAAGAGATAGTACCAATTCGTCCACTTACTTCATTACTAGTAAATTTGGAATTGCCAAATGAAATATTTTCTTTGGTAACTTCATACAGAAAGCCTCTAAGAGAAATATTTTCAACTGTTTCACCGTACGAAAAAAAAGAAATATATTTAAAATGTGAATCAGGTTTAATTTCATGTATTCCAGGTAATAAAAAACGAATAATATTTTGCTTATTACGTATGTAGAAAACAATTTCCGGATAGTTCATTTGAAAGCGTATCATATCATGTAAAACTGCTTCATAATGATCGAGTCTCCCACCAGTTACCGCTGTTAAAATAATGTTATCCGGTTTATATTCTATAGCTCGCAGTATTGCTATGTGTGTATCTGTTTCATCCTTCTCGGCTTGTAAAACTGTCACTTTTTCAACCGTTGATTCTAATAAATGAAATTCTTCTTCTTTTAATGAATCGAAATCACCAATAATTTCATGTGGCGTTATTCCATTTGTTAATAAATGAAGAGCTCCGCGATCAGCACCGATAAAAAAAGTATCTTCTTTGGAAAAAGGAAGTTGTTTAAAATCAACAACTTCCTCTACTGGACCTCCTGAGCAAACGATGACCGTTTTCATTTTACTGCTACACTTAAACCGGCTTCTTTTATTGCTTGTAAAGCCTTCCCTTTATCCTCTGCATTATAGATGGCAGAACCAGCTACAAATATCGTAGCTCCTGCCTCTACACAAGGAATAATCGTTTCTTCATTTATTCCGCCATCAATCTCGATTTCGATCGCTAAATTTCTTTCTTTCACGATATCTGCCAATTGTTTTACCTTTGGCACAACTGAATGAATAAATTTTTGACCTCCAAAGCCTGGGTTTACTGTCATAAATAAGACCATGTCTATATCCTCTAAAACATGTTGAATCGATTCAATTGGAGTATGTGGATTTAACACGACTCCCGGTTTTACGCCAAAAGAACGAATCAATTGAATCGTACGATGTAAGTGTGGACTTGCTTCTACATGAACCGTAATATAATCCGCACCTGCTTTTGCAAATGACTCAATATATTGATCGGCATTTTCAATCATTAAATGTACATCTAAAGGGAGCTTCGTTAAAGGTCGTAATGCTTCCACTACAATTGGTCCCATCGTAATATTCGGAACAAAATGACCATCCATTACATCTATATGAATAAGCTCAGCACCTGCTTTTTCTACTTCTAACACTTCTTCTCCCAGCTTTGCAAAATTAGCTGCTAGTATTGATGGGGCAATTTTAACCATAATTTAGTACCTCGGCTTTCTTTCCACTATTTCATTAAAAAATTGTAGATAATGTTTATATCGATAATCTTTTATGCTTCCTGATTCTACTGCATTTTTTACTGCACATTTTGGTTCATTTACATGCAAACATGCTCTAAACTTACACTCATCCTGAATTTCTACGAACTCTGGAAAACATCTTGATAGTTCTTCTTTTTCCATTAATTCAAACTCAAAAGAGCTAAAACCAGGGGTATCAGCGAGTAAGCCACCACATACCTCTATAAGTTCCACATGTCGTGTCGTATGCTTTCCGCGTCCTAAAGCATCCGAAATTACACCAGTCTTTAAGTTAAGTGTAGGTAATATCGTATTTAAAAGCGTAGATTTACCTACACCGGATTGGCCGGCAAGCACCGTAGTCTTTCCTTCTAATAGAGGAGTAATTTTGTCGTCAAATTGCGGGTCATCTTTAAACGTCATTAAAACCTTATAGCCAATTTGTTCATATTCTTTTATATATTGTTCGATTGTTTTCTCCATCTTTTCATCTAGTAAATCACTTTTTGTTAAACAAATAATTGGTTCAATGTGAAATGACTCCAATACTACTAAAAAGCGATCTAATAAGATTGTATTAAAGTCTGGTTCCTTCACAGAAAAAACTAAAATTGCTTGATCAATATTGGCGATAGGAGGACGAACGAGACTGTTTTTTCGTTCGTGAATGACCGTAATTGTTCCGTCATTATCCCCTTCCACCTTATAGTCAACAATATCTCCTACTAACGGAGATTCTCCTCTATTGCGAAATACGCCTCTTCCTCGACAAGTTATCATTTCTCCATTGTCATAAACATAGTAAAATCCACTTAATGCTTTTCTTATTTGACCTGTCGGCATCCGTAACCTCCCTATTTTACATCCTTATAATCAATCGTTTCTTGTGCAAATATTGTGTTACCTACTTCTATCCGATATGCAGCTTTTTGTCCTTCACTTATTTCTAGCTTAATATGTTTTTCTACTGTTTGAGTTAATACGAACTCTTCAATAGGTACGGCCATTGTACGTGTTTTATCTTGCACATAGATTCTTACAACTTGTTCTTCTTGGGTAGGTTGCTCTTCATCTTCTTCTCCCTCAACCCCACCCTCCTCTTCTTCCGTGTTTGGAGGCTCGTAAGGGATCGTCACCGTTTTTACTACCAATTTTGTAGAAGCAGGTTTTGGTCCATCTGAGACCACAACCTCTATCGTACTTCCAGGCGCAACTTTTTTGTTTGCTTGAGGTTCTTGACTAATCACATTACCTTTTTGGATGGTATCGGAATACTTCGAACCTGCTATTTTTATTTTAAAACCAGAAGATCTCTCATAATCCTTTAATGCTTTTTCATTCCAATCAGTTAAGTCACTTACTGTACGTAAATCCAGTCCCTTACTAACAGTAAATATTAAATCTGTTTCAGATGGAATAATTTCAGTTCCTGATGGTGGATCTTGTTCAATAATTGTCCCAATTGGCTGTTCCGAAAATTGCTCTTCGGGTTTAATAGAACGTAATCCTTGATTTTGAAGTAATTCTGTTACTTCATCAATATTTCTCCCTCTATAATCGGCAATTTCAGAAGTTTCTTTTCCTGATGAAACGAACAAATCTATTTTTGTTTCTTTTTCGCGAAGTTTCCCTGCTTCCGGTGAGGTTCGAATAACATTCCCTTCTTCCACCTCATCGGAAAACTCTAATATCTCTTCACCTACCACGAAACCTTCCGCTTCTATTTGTTCAATAGCAGCTTGTACATCTAAATTTGCCACATCAGGCACTTCTACTTTATCTGGTTTAAATAGTCCAGGGAAGAGAATGACAAATAGTAATGCTAGTAGTAGAACACCTGCTATAACCCCAGTTATAATTTTCCACTTTTTTATCTTTTTCTTTGGAACGTTCTTATCCAACTTAGTTGGTGCAACAGGTATTTTTTTTGTTTCTGAAACCTCTTCAAAAGGAATCGGCTCTTTAATAACAGGTAAAACCTTCGTTGCGTCGTTGTCGACAGCTATTACAAATTTAGCTTCATCTGCTCGTTCTGGTGACAAGGCAGTTGCTAAATCTTCTTCCATTTCCTCCGCAGAATGGTATCGATTATTTGGGTCTTTAGCAGTTGCTTTTAGGACCACATTCTCCAAGCTTTGTGGGATGGAAGGAATAATCGAACGAATGGACGGAGTTTCAGTTTGCAAATGCTTTAATGCAATGGAAACTGCCGATTCACCTGAAAAAGGAAGTTGTCCAGTTAGCAGCTCAAACAATACAATCCCCAAAGCATAAATATCGGAACGATTCGTAGCTGTTCCACCACGAGCTTGTTCAGGAGACAAATAATGGACTGTCCCAAGCACTGAATTTGTTTGGGTATAGGATGTTGCACTCAAAGCCATTGCTATACCAAAGTCCGTTATTTTAACTTTACCTTCTTCATCCAATAAGATATTTTGCGGTTTAATATCCCGATGAATAATATGGTTGTTATGCGCATTAGCAATGGCAGATGTTAGCTGTCTCATAATCGTTACTGTTCTTACCGGAGAAACTGGTGCATTACGTTGTATGTATTGTTTTAATGTTTCACCTCTAACATACTCCATCACGATATAGTGAATATCTTCATCTTCACCGACATCGTATATATTCACTATATTTGGGTGTGTGAGGCTGGTTGCAGATAATGCTTCACGTTGAAAACGACGACGTAATTCCTCTTCGTTAGAAAAATCGTAACGAAGTACTTTTATGGCAACGTCACGATCCAATATCATGTCATGCGCTAAGTAAACGTGGGACATACCTCCGCCGCCTATCATTTCTAGCAACTTATATCTGCCACTAATTCTTTTTCCTATTAACATCCTCACACCTCCTCACTATTATTAGATAGTATTATTAAAGAAATATTATCTTCTCCACCTGCGCGATTTGCTTCTTCTACAAGCTCTGCACCTTTTTCGGCTAAAGACGTATTTGAGTATAGAATGGAATGAATGAACGGTTCACTTAATTTATTGCTTAGTCCATCTGTACAAAAGAGAAAATAGGAATTCGGTTGAAATTCTACTTCATGAAAATCTGGTTGAATTGTTTGTTCTGTTCCAACTGCTTTCATAAGAACATTTTTCTTCGGGTGCGTTTGAGCTTGTTCCTCACTTATTTCACCTGAGTCGATCAATACATTTACATAAGAATGATCTCTCGTAATTCTCCCAATACCGTTCGGTAAAAGTTCATATACGCGGCTATCTCCTACATGAGCAATAATTCCTTTATTCTGTTCAAATAATCCAGCAATGAGCGTAGTACCCATTCCCTCACAACCTTTATTGACGGTTGAATGTTTAACGATTGCCTGATTAATCGACTGAAACGTATATGTCAACCAGTCTTTAGCCTTTACAATGGAAGGGTTATATGCCGCAAAGTATCTTTTGAACTCGGATATAGCTATTTCACTTGCGACATCACCAGCATTGTGACCACCCATACCGTCCGCCACTACCGCTAAAATGCGCCCATCGGAGCGAACAAATACGTCCGCCCGATCTTCATTTACCGTTCTTCTCATTCCAACATCCGTTTTAACAACAAACTCCATTTACTCCTTCACCTCTTTAAATGAAATGAAAATTATCTTTGCCATTTATCGGCATAGTGGGCGTCTTAAGCTTTCTTTACAAATAAGAAACTATAGACATTTCTAAATTGTAACTTTCCAGACTCCAGCACCTTTCCTCTCCAAGTCCAATGTGAAATTACTGTCCTTGGCAATCTCGTCGCAAACTAAAACAATAAAACCGTTTGCGATGGCTGAAGACCTGCCTCCTATGGCCGCTCGAGGCGGGTCATGACTGCTTTGCCACAGAAAGTGGCGTACATTGAAAAACTTCCAATTCCCTCATTTCCTTGTTGGGTCAGATAGAGGTGCTTCCGCTTTTCTTAAATACGGATACAAAAAAGCCGTCACTTCTTAAATCTTGTGGGAATAATTGAAGCATTCCGTCTTGCTGGTTGTCTTTGATGTTTTTAATAACGTCTGGAAAAGCTTGTAGTTGCATATCTGGGTGTGCCTCTAAAAACAATTTGGCGGTTCCTTCATTTTCTTCTCGATCTACTGTACAAGTACTATAAACTAATAAACCATCTTTCTTCAAAAGTTTATAAGCTTCTTCTAACAAGTTCAGTTGAATCGGTTTTAACGATGCAAAATCTTTTTCATTTTTAGTGTACTTAATATCTGGTTTACGCTTCATCACACCTAAACCACTGCATGGTGCATCTACTAAGATTCGGTCAAAAGACTGTTCAGGGTATTCCTCTGATGCTTTTCGCCCATCCTTTTCTACCGTTTCGATAAAGCTAAAGCCCAATCTGTCAGCATTTTCTTTTACTAGCTTTAGTTTATGCTGATGGATATCCATTGCTATGAGCTTTCCGGTATTTTTCATCTTTTCAGCAATATGCGTTGTTTTCCCGCCTGGTGCGGAACACATATCTAAAACGGTCATACCTGGTTCAACTTGAAGTGCATACGCTGGAATCATGGAACTCTCGTCTTGAATTGTTACAAATCCCTTTTGAAAAGCAGTAGTTTTTGCAGCTTGAGCATTATACAAATAAATACACTCTGGGATAACTTCGCTTTGTGCAACAACATATCCTTCTTGTGTCATTAAGTGAAGAACTTGATCCACTGTACGCTTAAACAAATTTACTCGAAGCGTTGTCACAGGAGGCTCATTATTTTCTCTCAACATGTTAGCAGTTGTTTCAAAACCATATTCAGATATAAAACGCTTTACCATCCAAAGAGGGTGACTTGTTTCAACAGATAGTCGTTCTACTTCATCTTTTATTTCTTCAGTAGATCGAACGCCTTCTCTTAAAATAGAACGAAGAATACCATTTACTACACCTGCTATACCTTTATGACCTCTTTTTTTCGCAATATTCACTGCCTCATTTACAGCCGCATGGTCTGGAATACGAGAAAGATATTGAATTTGATATAGAGAGAGGCGAAGTAACTGTAAGACCCAGTCTTCCAACTTTCCTTTGATGAACGGTTGTAAATAATAATCCAGCGTCATTTTGTATTGAATTGTTCCATACGTTAACTCTGTCAATAACGCACGGTCCTTATCTTCAATATTATATTTTTCGATTGTTTGATGTAATAATAAATTACTGTATGCCTGTTGCTTCTCAACTGCCATTAATATTGTGAGTGCCGCATCTCGAACATTACCAACCCAAATTTTTTCTTGTTTTTTTGTCATTCAAATTTATCCCCTATTCGCAATTTCGAACCTACGCCACGCAAATAATCTACTACGGACATTTTCTTTTTTCCAGCTGGCTGTAATTCATCTATTCGAATTGCTTCTTCAAAGCCTGTTTGAACAACAAAATAATCCGATTCCACTTTCACAACAGTTCCTGGTAGTTCCTTCGTTTTCACTTGCATAATGTCTGCTTTCCAAATTTTTACCGATTGTCCTTCAAGTGTTGTGTACGCAACTGGCCAAGGGTGCAGACCACGAATTTGATTGTGTATTTCTTGTGCTGATTTGTTCCAGTCAATTCGTTCTTGCTCACGCGAAATATTTTTTGCATATGTCACAAGAGACTCATCTTGTTTCACTCGATTATTTGTTTTCGAAATGATAGATGGTAACGTTTCTTTTAATAAATCAGTACCTACTACACTTAATTTATCAAACAGAAGTCCAGTATCATCTGTATGGCTTATTGTGACTTCACGTTGTGCAATAATATCTCCAGCATCTAGCTTTTCTTCCATATACATAATTGTTACACCTGTTTTGTCCTGCCCATCTATAATCGCTTGATGAATAGGCGCTCCACCACGATATGCAGGTAACAAGGAAGCATGAACATTAATACAGCCAAGTTCAGGAGCATCTAGCAACTCCTTTGGTAGTAATTGACCAAATGCAGCAGTGATAATAATATCTGCATGCAATGCTATAATTTCCTGTAATTCTTCCGACCCTTTCAGTTTCGTAGGCTGGATAACAGGAAGTCCTAGCTTAACCGCTTCTTCTTTTACAGGGGGAGCAGTTAACACTTTTTTTCTTCCGACTGGACGATCTGGCTGGGTGACAACAGCTAACACATCATAGCCTTCCTCTACAAGCATGCGTAAAATGGGAGCCGAGAATGTAGGGGTCCCCATGAAAATGATTGATGTCATAGTTGTTCCTCCTCTAGCTCTTTCTCTACTTCTTCCAAATCCACATAACGAATGATTTTGGATGTAAATAAAACACCATGTAGATGATCAATTTCATGCAAGATGGCTCTTGCTTCATAATCCTCTGCTTCTAATTCATATAATGCACCGTCTCGGTCTTGCGCTTCTACCTTTACATAAAATGGACGTTCCACTTCCCCATAAATATCTGGAAAACTTAAGCAACCTTCCACTTCAATCTCGGAACCGCCAATTTCGACTACTTCTGGATTGATCATTTCAATGACTTCTTGCCCTTCGCCAAGGTCCACAATTGCAACTTGAATTGTTTCCCCTACTTGAGGAGCAGCTATTCCGATTCCATCTGAAGCGATCATCGTGTCGTACATATCATCTAAAAGTGTTGCTAGCTCCTGATCAAATACAGTAACCTCTTTACATTTTGCTGTAAGAATTTCATTTGGGTGTGTAACAATTTCTCTTATTGCCATTTCTTTTTTCCTCTTTTCAAACCGCCTATAAAATTGTGGAAGGATCTAGATCAATCGATAAGATAATACCTTTTTTCATCCACTCTGTACGATATATTTTTATTAATTGCTGTAGTTTTTCAATTAAAATTGGTTCTTTTTTGTATTTTATCAAACATTGGTAACGATATCTATTTTGTATCTTACTGATAGCACATGCTGTTGGCCCAACAACCATTGATTGATCAGATAAATTGGCTCTTAACCAATCCGTTGCAAGCTTCGCATATTCGGATGCAAGCATAACATTCTCATGCGTTATTTGAACTAACGTCAAATAATAAAATGGTGGGTATTCATACTGTTTCCGAACGAGCATTTCTTTATGATAAAAAGGTTCATACAATTGAGCTTTCGAAAGTTCTATTGCGTAGTGCTCCGGAGTGTATGTTTGAATATAAACTTTTCCTTCTTTATCGTGTCTGCCCGCTCTTCCGCTAACTTGCGTCATCAATTGAAACGTCTTTTCAGCAGCTCGAAAATCAGCTAAATGCAAAGTAGTATCAGCATTTAGAACGCCTACCAATGTAATGTTTGGAAAGTCTAAACCTTTTGCAATCATTTGCGTTCCAAGCAAGATGTCTGCCTCACCATCACCAAATTGCTTTAAAATACGTTCATGGGAACCTTTTGTTCTAGTAGTGTCTACATCCATTCGTAGAACTCTTGCAAAAGGAACCAATCTCGCAATTTCTTCTTCTACTTTTTGTGTACCAGTACCAAAAAAGCGAATATGTTCACTTGCACATTCGGGACAAATTGTTGGAACTGGTTCCTCATGTCCACAATAATGGCATTTAAGCTGCTCTCCCGCACGGTGATAGGTCAAGGAAATATCACAATTCTTACACTCCACGACTGTTCCGCAGTCACGACATAATACAAAGGAAGAAAAACCTCGTTTATTTAAAAACAATACGATTTGTTCTTTTTTATCGAGTTTTTCCCTAATCGCATCTGCAAGCTCAACACTGAACATAGAGCGATTACCATTTTTCAACTCCAATCGCATATCCACAACATTCACGGTAGGTAAAGCTTGTTCTTTTGCGCGTGCTTTCAACGTTAACAACGAATATACACCCTTTGAAGCGCGAGCATATGACTCAAGTGATGGAGTAGCGCTCCCTAATATAACAGGGCAATGATGAAACTCGCTACGCCAAATTGCCACGTCTCTCGCATGATATCTTGGGTTGTCTTCTTGTTTATATGTAGATTCATGCTCTTCATCTAAAATTATGACACCGAGATCTTTAAAGGGCGCAAAAATGGCAGATCTTGCACCAACGACAACCTTCACTTCTCCCCGCCAGATTTTACGCCATTCATCATACTTTTCACCGATCGATAAGCCACTATGCATAACAGCTACCTCATCACCAAAACGAAGTTTAAATCGGCGAGTCATTTGTGGAGTCAATGAAATTTCTGGCACAAGCATAATCGCTTGTTTTCCTTTTAAAATGGAGTTTTCGATTGCATTTAAGTAGATTTCAGTCTTCCCGCTTCCAGTAATCCCATGCAAAAGGAACGTCGTGTTTTCCTTATGATTTTGTGCATGGTTAATCTTTTCAAGTGCAACAGCTTGTTCCTCTGTAAGCTGGAAACGTTGGTCCGTGTCATGATGTTCTAATGTGGTAATCTCTCGATAAACCTCTTCTTTTTCTAATTCTAAAATACTTTTTTCAATGAGCGCTTTCACTACATTATTATTTGCGTTAACTGTTTCTTTTAGTTCTTCCATTGTAAAAGAATCTTGTACTTGGATTAATAACCATTCCATTAATTCTTTTTGTTTGACGGCATTTTTTGCTAGGTTACTCATTTGGTTTTGAATGTATTCTTTAGTAGCTATGACCTTATATTTTGTAATCGTCTTTGCTTTCGCGTGCTGTTTTATGACTGTTTCCAGTTGAACGCTACCTTGTGTTAAATATTTTTTCATTTGATGTAAATAACCAGCTTTTTCAATTACCTCGTAAGAAATAATGTCCTTTTTTCCAAACAGGGCTAAAAAGGGTTCTTCCACTGCATTCGAATTTATCAGCTTAATATTTTTCTTATATGTAGCTCGTAAAGCCGCAGGAAGCATAACTTGAAGTGCATCTATTTCATAGCAAAGTGTTTTATTGGTCATCCATTTAGATAACTGTAACAGTTCTTCCGTGACTACTGGCTCTACATCAATAATAGATTGAACCTCTTTTAGCTTGGAAGTATCGATATCTGTTTGTTCTTTAATGTTGGTAATAAAACCTTGTACTTTTCGATTTCCAAAAGGAACATGAACCCGGCTCCCTCTCTCAACGAGATCCTTCAATTCCTCAGGAACAATATAATCAAATGGTCGGTCAATTGGGTAAGCAGAAACATCAACTATAACTTCTACTATCATTTAGGCTCATCTTTTTCGAGTTTGATAATGGTTTGAAGCAATTGATGAGCTAGCTCCTGTTTATTTAAATGAGGAAAATGCATTTCCATATCATGTTTACCTACTAAAATGACCGAATTCGTATCCGTTCCAAAACCTGAACCTGCCTCTGTCACATCATTCGCGATGATATAGTCTGCATTTTTCTTTTCCAACTTACCTTTTGCATAATGAAGTACATCATTCGTTTCTGCAGCAAACCCGATTAACAATTGGTTTGTCTTTCTACTGCCAAGCTCCGCAAGTATATCCGTTGTTCGCTCTAATACAATGGTAGACTCACCAGGTTGTTTTTTCATTTTTTGATTATGTACTTCTTTCGGTTTGTAATCCGCTACAGCAGCTGTTTTGATAACGATAGAAGCTGTATCAAACTCTTTTAGAACGGCATCAAGCATTTCTTTCGCACTTTCCACCGGGATAAGCGTTACATTGCTTGGGGTATCTATACTTACTGGTCCAGATATCAAAATAGTTTCTGCTCCTAATTTAGCAGCTGCTTCTGCCATTGCGTAGCCCATCTTGCCGCTGGAAAAATTCGTTAAGAAGCGCACAGGATCAATTCTTTCTCTCGTAGGTCCGGCAGTCACTACAACCTTTTTCCCTTTTAACGGTAACTCTTTTGGAACAAAATATTCTTCTACCAGTTGAACGATTTTCTCAGGCTCCTCTAAACGCCCTTTTCCAACGTAACCACATGCTAAAAAACCTTCAGAAGGTTCGATAAATGAATATCCGTCTTTTGAAAGTTGATCGATGTTTCGTATAACCGCAGCATTTTCATACATATGCACATTCATTGCTGGTGCTATCCATACGTCAGCAGTAGTAGCAAGTAAAGTGGTAGTTACCATATCGTCTGCTATTCCGTTTGCTAGTTTCCCAATAACATTTGCAGTAGCCGGCGCGACAATAACTAAATCCGCCCAATCAGCTAAATTGATATGCGCAATAACACTAGAATCTTTTTCATCAAATGTATCAAAATATACATCATTTCGAGACATTGCTTGAAAACTTAAGGGTTGTACAAATTCCATCGCTGATTTTGTCATAATGACCCGCACGTCCGCTCCAGCCTGTGAAAGTTTACTTACGAGCGCAACCGCTTTATAAACAGCAATACCACCTGTCACACAAACAACAATTTTTTTTGAAGTTAACATACGCTTTTTCCCCCGATCTAAAGCTTAAACCGAATACGTTCCTTTAACTAAACAACCTCCCAAAGAAATTTATTCTTTGGGAGGTGTTTGCTTCTTCATCAATTTCGCATTGGCGTATTTCCGCCCAGATTTTGCATCCAGCCTGCTGAATAAATTTCTTTAAAAATCCAAGGCAACCGCTTTATCCTACAGTCGTTCAACCGACCTATAATGAAGTAGATATTTTATACTTCGTCCTCGTAAATTACGTTTTCACTTGATGATTCGATTGTAAGTTCACCTTTAGCTACTTCCTCTAAAGCTTTCCCAACTTGTTTATGAGAAATATATGAAGTTAAACGTTCGCCGCCTTCTTCTTGTAACTGTCGAGCTCTTTTAGAAGCTACACTCACTAACGAATATTTTGAGTCTATTTTGTTTTTTAATGAATCTACTGATGGATATAACATTTATAATTCCCCTTCCAACATGGCTAAATATCTTTTTTCAACACGTTCACGTCGACAATGCTCAGCAGCAACAATAGCATTTATTTTAGCGCATGCTTTTGTCACTTCGTCATTTTCAACGACATAATCATATAAATGCATCATTTCTAGTTCTTGTCTTGCAGCTTGAATTCTAGAATTAATCACATCTTCTGTTTCCGTTCCTCTACCGATTAGTCTTTGCTCTAATTCAGATAAACTAGGAGGGGCAAGGAATATAAATAGTGCTTCTGGCGCTTTTTCACGCACAAGTGCGGCACCCTGAACTTCTATTTCTAAAAATACATCTCGTCCAGAGTCAAGCGTTTCATTGACATAATCAATAGGAGTACCATAGTAATTTCCTACATAACAAGCGTACTCTAATAATTTTCCTTGTTCAATTAACTGTTCAAATTCTTCATTCTTTTTAAAAAAATAATCTACTCCATCTACTTCTCCTTCTCTTGGAAGTCTTGTAGTCATCGAAATAGAATACTCATAATTTGTACCAGGCTCTGAAAATAATTCTTTTCTCACTGTCCCTTTTCCGACTCCGGACGGACCCGATAAGACGATTAATATCCCTTTTTCTCTTCGCATAACGTCTCCTTCAAATACATTCATATACCGTATACTTCTTCAAATTACATACTTAACTGATTATAACACAAGTTTCTCAGAAAATGATAAGATAATAAGAAAAGCGGCAGACGCCGCCCTGCTGCGACAAGCAAATGACGGTTTCCGAGGAGGCAGTTCCTCAGCCACCACAGGAAACTGGCATTTGACCTCGAGCACACGCTTTTAGTGCGACGAGCTTGCGCAGGAGCAGCTGGCGTCTGGAGCTGGACAATACTTATTAGAAAATCATATAATTTCTTTTCTTATAAGAAAAGCACAGGCGCCGATTTATGGCGACAAAGCTTGATCGAAAATAACGTTTTGAAAGAGGACATATTATGGCTTTTGATGGTTTATTTACAATTTCAATGAAAACTGAACTACAACAATTAATAACTGGGCGTATTTCTAAAATACATCAACCGAATGCACAAGAAATTTTAATGCAAATTCGCGCGCAAGGGAAAAACTATAAATTATTATTTTCAGTTCATCCTTCTTATTCGCGAGTGCAAATTACGCATGAAACAATTGATAACCCTGCACAGCCTCCACTTTTTTGCATGGTGTTACGTAAGCATTTAGAAGGCGGAATTATCACTTCCATCCGACAACATGAAACAGACCGTATTCTCATTTTCGAAATTCAAAGTAAAAACGAAATTGGAGATGATATTACACGAGAAGTCCACATGGAAATAATGGGTCGTCATAGTAACTTACTTTTAGTTGACCCTACTCGAAATCTTATTTTGGAAAGCATTAAGCATTTATCACCTTCCATGAATAGTTATCGAACAATTTTACCTGGTCAACCTTATATTGCACCTCCCGCTCAAAATAAGCTCCATCCCTTAGAGTATTCTAAAGAACTCTTAGATGTGATTCATTCAGTTAATGAATCAAAAGAAATTGTAGATCAAATTTCTGGTTTCTCACCATTACATGCAAAAGAATTACTGTATCGATTTAATAACGGGACAGATCGGACAGAAGTTTATAAAGCATATATGAGAGAATTTGAGCAAGGTGGATCTGCAAAACAAATCGTTGAATACAACGGAAAATCGTTTTATTCTCCAAATAATTTATCTCATTTAGATGGAGATAAATTTAATGAAGAAACTCTAGGAAATTTACTAGATAGAGTTTATTTCGCAAAAGCAGAACGCGACCGTGTGAAACAACAGGCTGGAGATTTAGAAAGATGGCTTCAAAACGAATTAAATAAATTAAAACTGAAAATGAAAAAACTCCAAAAAGACTTTGAACAAGCCGAAAAACTAGATACTTTCCAATTGTATGGGGAGCTATTAATGGCAAATGCTTATGCAATTGAAAAAGGCTTAAAAGAAGTAGAGCTAGTCAACTACTACGATGAAAATGGTAAAACAGTCACTATCCCATTAGATAACCGAAAAACAGCTACGCAAAATGCACAAAGCTATTATAATCGCTACACTAAAGCGAAAACGGCATTACTGAAAATCGAACAACAATTTGAAATAACAAAAGAAGATATTGCGTACTTTGAATTACTTCTTCAACAGGTAATGCAGGCGTCTCCAACCGACATCGAGGAAATCCGAGAAGAACTAATGGAGCAAGGGTTATTAAAAGCACGTGCATCGAAAAAGAAGAAAAAACCAATGAAACCAACACCTGAAAAATTCATTGCCTCTGATGGAACAGAAATTTCTGTTGGTAAAAATAATAAACAAAATGATTTTGTCACCTTTAAGCTGGCTAAAAAAACAGACACATGGCTTCATACCAAGGATATCCCAGGATCCCATGTAGTTATACATTCAGATAATCCATCCGAAACAGCATTACTAGAAGCAGCGA
Source organism: Bacillus sp. Cr_A10 (assembly GCF_029222665.1). NCBI lineage: Bacteria > Bacillati > Bacillota > Bacilli > Caryophanales > Bacillaceae > Bacillus > Bacillus sp. Cr_A10. Next base: position 26,583 of record NZ_JARHXR010000008.1, on the reverse strand, counting down.
ATCTTGCAGCATATTTCAGTAAGGCTCGCGAGTCATCTTCAGTTCCTGTAGATTATACGGTGATTAAGCAAGTCAAGAAGCCTAGCGGTGCTAAACCAGGGTTTGTCATTTATTTTGAGCAGACTACATTGTTTGTTACACCGGATGAAGAAAAGGTTAGACATATGAAGAAATAGAAATAACATAGTGTTGGGTGGTTTCCGGTTTGCTTTGGATTGCACATTTTACTACACTATTAACTAGAGAATGATAAAAACGGTTGGAAGTTGACTGTGTCACTTCCAACCGTTTATTTCTTTTCGGTAATCCTGTGGCAAATGTACATCCGTCGCACTCCTACAACCACTATGTACATAGTAATTTAGTTCTTTTTGGGAATGAAAGAATAGATTCTAATCTAATCATAAAGAAAGCAGCCGAAGATACAATTTCGGCTGCTGTTTTGCTATTTAACAAATATTTACTTACTATTAACAGTTCTTAAGTGAAAGGTAATTGGTTTTGAAAACTATCACTCATTTGTTCCACCTCGACAAGGTGGGGGTCGCATGTTCGAGACTTGTCGGGACCATCTTTAACACAAGCCTCACAAAATACACTTCTTTTTTTACTAATTGTCAGCAATTTGCCCGCTGGATTATTACTGTAATAGTTAAAGTGACTTTGAGTGGTCTGATGAAAAATATCCGCAATATCGCTATCTGTATTCGGAATAAATGCGCATAAAATTCTAATCTAATTTTGGGATATGCATGGCCCAATCGTTTAGAAATTTTTACGATATCTACGCATGCCTGGATAATAACGGATTGTATGCGTGTCGAAAATCATTGAATCGAATATTTGCTACCTTAGCGTGCGTTGTAATACGTTTCATTCCACGAACAACATACTCGGCTCTTATAAGATTCCTTTATTTGGAACAAATATAGATATAGGGAAAGATATAGTCCGACATCAAGCTTTCCTACCACTTTATTACTAAATATAATTAAATAAAAGAATGCCAGGAGCAAAAGCTCCTGGCATTCTCTTAATTATTCTTTAGCTACCTATAAAGTCTTGTAACTAGTTAATAAATTTAATATGACCTAAAGTGTTTGTTTAGTTCACCATTAACAGGGTTTATGGAAAAATAGAAATCTGTATATAAATCATTTTCTTTTTCCCATCCAACTATAGGAATTTTAATATGCGGATGATTAGCAAATCTCGAAACACCTACTTCATCTGATGACTCAAAGCTAAATCGTATACTTCCTTCTTCGTTCAATCCTTCTAACACAGGATAAATACTCTCGTCTTCAAAAATAACTAAAATTCAACATATTTATAATCTAAAATATTCTTTTTTTTGTATTCTATTTTTTTATTATTATTTACCCAACTAATTATATTGCCCATTTCATCTATCAACAATCTCATACCTCCTATTTATTAAGTGGTACACTATCTATATATTTTAAATACTTCATTCTTAAAGGCGGAGGAACATTAAGAGCCTCTTGAGAACCGCCTCCCGGTAAATATTTATCCAATCTTAAATCTATCTGTGGTCCAACTGACCCTTCTTTTACTGGTAACTCCTTTACCACTTCATAAATGTTAACTCTGTCTATTTCAGGTTTAAAATCATACTGCACTGCTAAATTATTTCTTACGTAATTGACATCCGAGACCTCATCTATTGTTGCCCAACCACCAGGTGATAAATTATCTTCCCCTGGTGACATCGCCATATTGATTCTTGTGCCAATAGGAAGACTAGTAGACTTTGGAGTATAGTTTTCTGGCCAAGGTGATTAATCTGTTATAAGTTTAATATAACTCTCCACACTCGTTTCAACATCGGAAGATGGATTATATTCTAGAAATTCATTCCATGTTCGCTCAGAACCAATTAACTTAGAATTTTCTGGTGTTTTCTCCATTCTTATTTCAATATTATTCCAATAATCATTGTAAGTTATTTTGATGTGGCCAAATCGGTCAAAAGCGGGTTGCATGAAGCGCCAATGCTGCCCATTGATTTATTTCAAAATGGACATCGGTAAGTCCGTCTTTAAATAATCCTTCCATAGCAAGCCAAGTTTCCATCGACTGTAAATCTTGTTCAATAGGTGTCAGTGCGGTCGTCTGGCTCGCATCGAATTCAAGAAGCTGCATGACAGTGTCATCACGTTTCCTCTTAGAATTAATGACTCCCTCCTGCACTCTGCTATCATCTAAGTGGGGTAGCCCGACAATGACTCTTACTTGATCCATATAAATTTGAAGTATAATTCTCTTGCTATAATATTATATTTCCCTCCATATATTTTTTTACTAAATATCAGATGACCTAAGTTCAAGAAATTTTAAAGCAAAAAACCTTGAAAGGTTATACATATTCAAGGCTGGATTCTTTAAATGATTTTCGAAAAATATAATTTAGAAAATAATATGTCCCTACTAAGCCCGATTATAAATCTTCTGGATTAATAGGTGTTATCTCTTCAATTAACCTAACTTCACATTTAGATACACACCCAGTTATCATACTTATTTTTCATAAACCAAGTATTCTTTGGTACAATCTTCATGAGTAATTGATTTTGACTAACCTCAGTAAGATTACTTTGTGAGTGGTAGACTAATAAAATATTGCTGTTTCCAAATTATTTACATGTATTTTTTAATTATCTTGAAGACCTATTACAATCCATTCATCTACAATATCCCAGAAATTCACATTATATTCAGGCTTATCATTAGTAAACCATAATGTCGCTACATCATCGATACAGTTGTTTAAATCTATAGCAATATCCTCCCATACCATTTTCAAAAAAACCATATGTTGTAGCCATATTAATTCCTAATGGTTCTTCAAATTCTTCAAGTATTCCCCATTCATAATCCTCAAAATGAGTAGTGCGTTCCACTGGTACAAGCCCCATAGCTATACTTGGCAGATAATAAAACCCATTGTGTAACTTTTCATAGAACTCCCTAATAGATTCTGGAACATTTGACCAATCTTGTTGCATTTCTGAAATATAAATAGAATTGGTCGGTATACCACCTTCGTAATAAAGAATTTCGTCATTTTCACTCTTTACGCTGTATAGTACTGCATATTGTCCATTATTTACAATTAGTTCAAATACTAATAAATTTTCTTTCAAGTATGATCAGTATTACTCAATTCTTTTTCACACACATTATTCCATAAAGCTATTAATTTATCTTTCTTTCTAGTTTTATGTGTTTCTTTAAATATCTCTATCCATTTTTCAGGCATATTTTCCTTTTCAATATTCAGTAAGTCTATGTTAGATACAAACTCTATACTTTTTCTGTATTGTTTTAAAAAAGATAACTTATCCACCCGAAATCACTCCTTTTTATTTATCCTATTAAATTTACCTGTCATCTTTTGTATCTCAATTTCAAGTTCTTTTTCTTTTAATATCATTTTTTCAACTTTTAAAAAAGCACCTATTGCCTAAAAGACAATCAAGTGCTTTAGAGTTAGCTATATATAATAATTCTTTCCTTCTTTAAACACACGAGCATATATAGCCTTTTCTTTTTCTATCCAACTCATTTAATTAAATCGGATTATTTGGAAATTCATTATGATACTTATCAATTAATGCTTTATAATCTTCATCAGTTGGTATCTCACCTAAATATTTATATTTCCAAATAATCATCTGGTCACTAAAACTATATTCTGTATCAAACCAATTTGTATAATCATAATGTAACTTAAATTTCCCACTACTCTCTAGAGATATTGTAAAAGAATACCAAGTTTCTTGTTCATTATCTTTAAAAACCTTTCTAAGTTCCTTACTCAATTTATATAAAAGATCTTCTTTTCTCTCAAATTCATCTTCATCAATTTGATATTTGAAGGGAATTTCTAAACTATATTTATATTGTTTATTTTCAAGTGTATTATAAAAAAAGTAAGTTCCTCCCCCATTTTCTGATATTTGGGCATAAAAATAAAATTTATTCCAATCTTCTGGAATCATTTCATTAACTGTTTCAGCTATCTCTCTATATAATCTATTCATTTCCTTTTCCATTCTCAACCTCCTGCTCTATTTTCAATGGTCTTCTTAAATATTCCTTTACCTTCAATTTCATAAATTACTTTATATGAATCTGGTCTTAATGAAGTCCCAACAAAAACTGGCTTAATTTTTACAGATACTTTTTTTGGTGGAATTTCTTTCAGAGCGTTTGCCCACTCAGTCTCCATCTTGTACCACTCCCCACCAGAGCGATTAATGTGCTTATTCTGAGCAAGCAAATTATCAATATCTCCCGAACCACGAAACTGAGTTCCTATCAAGTGTCCACCATCATCATCAAACAACCTATATTCTCGACCTACTGCAACTTGCATTGCTGTGTTTCTTTTTCCTTTTCCAAGTATTAATTCTTCTGCGTTTACATCTACTATTCTACCAATTTCATCAGTTGTATATTTATAATTTTCTTCAGTTGTATAGCGTACATTCGGACCCAGTTCTTTCCTTCCATTCTTTCCTTTAATGATATGCTTTCCAAAATTTTCTCCTGTTATTTCGGTTATCTTACTATCATTACCCGTACCCTTAGCCTCAATATCCACATTCTTTATTTCAGTCTTAACATCGGCATCTCCACTTTTGATAGTAGTAGGGATCTCAGTTTTTGCTGAGGGAAAATTGAATCTAAGGGCTTTTGGCGTACCCAATTGGGAATGAGTGTTATATAAGATATCTAGTTGATTTTGAGTTTTGCCTAGTGGACTGTTGACAACATCTTGGTAAATTGGCGAATAGATGGACTCTACCTTCTCTGTACTCAAAACATTTCTAGATTGGTATAAATCGCTTCCTTTTTTAGCTAATTTCCCACCCGTACTCGCCCATCCTGCAATGGGAATCATCGCCGAAAAAGAAAGTGTCGCATTTAATGCATCCCCTCTGGCTGAATAGATAACACCATTTACGCCATCTGCTACTTCACCAACAACAGGTATAAGCCCTGCAATATCTAATACAAACTGAAAAGAATCTAATAACTTGTTTTCTTTGGGTTTGTCAGCTTTAACGGCCTCTTCTTTATATTCAACTTTGGAAACAACTTCATAGAAAATTGTTTGGCCTACAACATACTCTTTAATGAGTAAACCATTATCATACTCATGATATTTTATATTTTCCTCTACGTTTTCTTCGATAGTGTTGACTTTCTTTCCTTCAAGGGCTTGGAAAGTCGCTGCAGTAATCATTGTACCGATCAGCTTTTCCTGTTCCTCTATCCATAGGTTACTAGGATTTAAGTATACTTTTGGGAACAGCTCCGTTCTAATTTCACTTCTAAACGTCAGGACATTCCATTGGCTTTGCTCGAAGGTTATATCGCTTATACCTGCTTGAAACAGTCCTTCTATATCCCTAAGCCACGTGTTCATCGTCTGCAGATCTTGTTCAATGGGATTTAGTGCGGTTGTCTGGCTTGCATCAAATTCATGAAGTTGCATGACTGTGTCGTCACGCTTTCTCTTTGATTGGATGACTCCCTCCTGCACTCCGCTATCATCTAAGTGGGGCAGGCCGACAATATCGCTCACCTGATCCATGATACTGTTTGTCTCATCCGTTAAACTAGCGGTCAGCTGGCCGATAAAAGTTAGCCCCTGTTCCAGTTCTCCCTCTAGGAATTGTTCTAATATGTAACCGGATGAATCAGGTTCGAGTGAGTGAAGGGCTTCCTCCATCTGGTGAAGCACTTGTTTGAAATGCTCAGAAAACAACTGGAAAAAATGAAGAAATGGTATATGACACTCCTCATAAAAGGAGCGAATGGAATTACCTCCTGCTCCTTTTAATTGATCCTCCATCTGAACTAGACCCTCCACTGAACGGTGGATCGCTTCTGTTTCACTGCTTAACCTGTCTAACATAGTAATATTGCGCTGTAGCCCATCTTGAAATAAATCTACATCCAATATTTTCATAGGCCTTGCCTCATCGAGCGTTTAGAAATAACCACTTCACAATATTCTTTATTATACAATAATATCCCACAGGTGAACATTCTTCTCCCCCTCTAGTAATTCATCAATAGTTATAATATTCCATTTTTGAACAAGGAGGTAAAGATAGAAGTTATAATTTTCACAAAAATAAACCTTACGAATTAATGGGTTAAAAAAATACTATGACTCTTAAACTACATTCTAAGGAAAATTGTAGTTACATTGATAGAGTTGAAGAGGAGGTTCATTAAGTATTATCTTCTTTTAGAAAATGCGAAAAAGCACTTGTTGCCTTAAAGACAATCAAATGCTTTTTTGACTTTATAAGTATTCATGCAAATCTTATTCTTAACCTGATTCTGTAGGTTTATGGCTTGTTCACAACACTTTAATGCTAAGTGTATCTTTTTTATCGTTCTCATTTCCATAACTATTCCCTATCTATTGTTCGGTCAACAACTGTTACTATATACGAACATTAACTCTCTGTATATCCAATACATAGTGATATAAATTCTAGAAGGCTAGGTTCACTCGTTTGAGACCTATCGAGACCATACTCTAATAGAAAGCTCGACTCTTTCTGGATGAGCTATGAGTTAATTATTTAGTAATTTTTCTATCACTAAATTTGTTAAATTAGGCATTATTTCCATCGTATATTTTAATTCAGTTCTCTCATATCTATTGTGTGCATCATAACCATATGGACCTATATTAATCGCTGGAATATTCAATTCTCTAATTGCATCATAATCTACAAAATGTTTCGTTCCCCAACTTGGGTTATTACTTATAACTGACTTTATACTGTCTTCATCGTCATTTATAGCTACACAGCTCATGTCACAGATGTACGGGAAATAATTTCTTTGTACAATAGGTTTATTATAATGAGGTTGAACTTTTTCAATCGCATGATCTAAAGCTGCTAATAGATTTTTTTCTTTCTCATTTTTTCCGGTCACCTCTACGCGTGGAGAATAGAGTGAAGAATAAAAAATAACTATAGCAGGAGTCTTATCTTTTTCCCATTTCCAGGCTTCTTCAACAACTTTTGCTGAAAACATACGTACATCCAATTCTTTGTTTTCTAATAAGTTTTCTTTAAAGTTTTTCATATGTTCTTTATAACTTTCACCATGTTGTGAAATAATCGATTGTTCTAGTTCCTCAAAAAACAACACTCTAGTTTTCCATGGCAATTTTGTATATTCTTGTTCGCTGATTTCACAATATCTCTTATAGTGATTGGTCAAGTTTGTTATTACATTATTAAATGCAATTTCAGCTTGCTCCTTTAGTTTTTCAAGAACTTCTTTAGGAGACCACGATTGAACAAAGAAATTATAATATACATATGAGGCAAGAGCTGTTTGAACTGTATACGTATCTTTAAAATCAGTTTGCTTCAGAGTTACAGGTGGCATAGGGGTTTCACCTAATGATTTATCACATAGCTCAGGATTATACGCAATTTGTCTAGTTAGCTCTGCCGCAATATAATTAGGATCAAGCCCTTCAAAGCTAGAACCAACATGTGTTTCAGCACCCGTTATATAGAAAGATGGAAGCAACTTTCCGACACTACCTTTATAGATATATCTATTTTCATCACCTTCATACCTAGGTGCAACAAAATCGGAATTAATTAATGCTTCATATTCAAAGCCGTATTCTGTTTTCAATTTTTTCAAATCATTTAGACCAGATAATACTCCATGTGAGCTGTCTTCCTCATCACACTCAGCAAAGAACACAATATTGCCGTTCAACTCTTCAGGGTGTTCTGAGTAATATTTTAATAGATAATAATTACTTGCAACGCCGCTTTTCATGTCTAGTGTTCCTCTGCCAAATAACCATTCATTTGATTCCAAATGTTCTTTAACTAATGGCGGTATCTTTTCATGTTTTAATGCTTCTTGTAGATCATTAGGAAAACAGGCTTTTTCTTTCAAGCTATTATAATCATCAATTCCTACTGTATCAGTATGCCCCATTAATACGACTGTTTTATTACTGCTACCTTTTGTACCTTTTACAAAAGCAAATACGTTATATCTTTCAATCTCATCATCTACCGTTTGTGAAGTAAACACGTAGTCTGGATTTTTTTGAAAGTATGGTATGTTAGAAATTATTTTGACAAGTGATTTTGATATATCAATTTCACCTTCAGTATTAACAATACTTTCAATATTTACAAGATTATTAGTAATTTTTAAGACTTCATCATACGTATTTATCATCTAAGTCCACCCCTAATTAAATAATCAAGTTAATATTTATATAACTTGCTGTAAAAATCTTATTGTTCTAGCTTCTTTTGGAGCTTTAAAGAATTCTTTTGGATGCCCCTCTTCAATAATCTTACCGTCAGCTAACATAATCACCCTATCCGCAACTTCTTTTGCAAATCCCATTTCATGAGTCACAATTACCATTGTCATACCATCTCTCGCTAAGTTTTTCATTGTTTCCAATACTTCCCCAACCAACTCTGGATCTAATGCTGATGTAGGTTCATCAAACAGCATGATATCTGGATTCATCGCAAGTGCCCTTGCAATAGCAACACGTTGCTTTTGCCCCCCAGATAATTGGTCTGGATAATAATTAGCTTTATCAGCAAGGCCAACCCGATTTAATAATTCCATTGCTTTCATATTCGCATTTTCCCTACTTTGCTTTTTAACATTAATTGGTGCTTCAGTTATATTCCCCAAAACACTTAAATGGGGGAATAAATTGAAATGTTGAAATACCATACCCATATTTTCTCTTACGTGGTTTAAATTTGTTTTTTCAGTATCAATAAGCTCATCGTTGATACTAATTGTACCTTCATCTAATATTTCCAAAAAGTTCATACATCGTAACAATGTACTTTTTCCTGACCCGCTGGCTCCAATTAATACAACTACTTCTGATTTCTTGATTTCTAAATTTATATCTTTTAATACTTTTAAATTACCAAATGATTTAGAAAGCGACTTCAACTTTATCATGTTTTTTCCCCTTTCCAACATCCATTTTCTTTTCAAGCTTATTGAAAAGCAGTGTGAATATTAGAACTAAAATCAAATAATAAATACCCACTACAAAATATGTTTCTAGAGGCATATAATTGGATGCTTGAGCAGATAAAGCATGGTTAAATAACTCTGATACTGCAATATAGGCTACTAATGAGGAGTCTTTTAATCCAATAATGAATTGATTGGCCAACGCAGGAATAGCCCTCTTAAAGCTTTGTGGTAAAACAATCCTTCTCATCGTTGTGAAATATGTCATTCCTAAAGATCGTCCCGCCTCCATTTGTCCCTTATCAATAGATTGAATGGATCCTCGGAAAATTTCAGCAATATATGCTCCAGAATGGATTCCGAGTGCAATAGCTCCAGCTGTAAAATCGGATAGAATAAATACACTAGAAATACCATAGTACAGGAACATTAGTTGTACTATAAGTGGCATACCACGAACAATGAAGATATAAGCATTAGCAATGCTTTCTAATATTTTTATATTTGAAACCTTAAAAAAGGCAAAAAACAACCCAATAATACATGCGATAATTAGCGAAGTGATTGTTAATTTAACGGTCAATACCGTTGCTTTTAAAAATTCTATTCCATGTGTATTGAATATCGATATTATACTTTCAAAAAACTCCAAATAGATCACCTAACCTCTTTAAGTAGTATGGATTGTCTAAACGCCAAAATCTGTTCTTAATTAAAAGATATATAAAAAACATCTATATAAGCTATAGGTGATAGTGCGACAAAAAACAAAACAGCTAGATATACGGATGCGCCATCATTCTTAAAGGCATTTTAAAAATATGGTTCTACAAGATTGAATCAATACGACTCTTAGTCAAGAAAAAAAGTACTTGAAAAGTCTTAATTTTTACCTAGTATGTTAGAAACATACTAGGCACCTTTTCAATTTAAAAATTTTATTTTAATAGATCTTCGCCAAACCATTTTGTACTTATTTCTGTGTAGGTTCCATCCTCAACCATTTCTGCAATTGCTTTGTTAATCGCTTCTAGTAACACTGGGTTATCTTTATTAATGGCCACTGCAATTTCCTCGGTTTTAATAATATCTCCCAATGTTTGAATTTCTAAGTCAGACTCTTGAATCGCTGAAATACCTACAATTCTATCTGTGATTACTGCATCTAAACGTCCTGACGGAAGATCTTGTAATGCATAAATCTCACTAGGAAATTCTTTAATTTTATCAGTATATTTTTTTGCATCTTCCACGTAAGTACTAGCTTGCGTAACACCTATTGTTTTCCCCTTCAAATCATCTAAAGTTTTTATATCTTTATTTTCACTTGAGATAAACACTGTAGCTCCGGAAATATAGTACGGATCTGAAAAATCAACTTGTTTAGCTCTCTCCTCAGTAGCTGTCATACTCCCAATAATTGCATCATATTTTTTTCCTCTTAACCCCTGTATGATTGTTTCCCATGGGTTTGTTACAGGGTTTGGCTCAAGACCAATTCTCTTTGCAATTTCATTTCCAATTTCCACATCGAATCCAACTAACTTTTCATCTTCTTTATAATTTAAAGGTTTTAGTAAACCACTCATTGCAAATGTTAATTCCCCATCATTTACTAAATTCATATCTGAAGTTGCATTACTTCCTTCAGCTTCTACTTCACTTGCGGCTGTTTCAGGTGTTTCACTTGCATTTTCTTCTGCACATGCAACCATTAAAATAACTACCAATACCATTAAGAAACAGAATAATATTCTTTTCATAAACATCCCCCTTTGTTTTGTAATCCAAGTTTCAAGATAATTCCCCACCATCAATTGCGATTGTTTGGCCTGTAATATACGCCGATTCTTCAGAAGCAAGAAAGGCATATAAAGCAGCTACTTCTTTTGGATCTGCATGTCGTTTTAAAGGAATACCTGCATTTACAACTTCCAACATCTCAGGTGTGTACTCAGCCATTTGCATTGGTGTTAATACATATCCTGGACATATCGTGTTAACCCGAATTATAGGAGCCAATTCTAATGCCATCGTCCTAGCTAAAAGATTAACACCAGCTTTCGAAGCATTATAGTCTGCATAGAAAGGATGGCCCGTAACTCCATTAGTAGACGCTGTCATGAGGATAACACCCTTCCCCTGTTCAACCATTATTTTCGCTGCTGCTTGGGAAGTATAAAACACACCGTTTAAATTAATATTTAAAACCTTATTCCATTGTTCTGGCGTAATATCGAGGAATTTTGATCGAACGCTAATACCAGCATTCGCTATAAAAACGTCCACTCCACCTAAATCGTTTTTAATATTTATAAAGACATCATTAACACTTTTAGGATTACTAACATCCATTACATATCCTTTAGCAATGCCAAGGTTTTCTTCCAACGTCTTTTCAATACTTTCTGAATTAATATCTAGAATGGCTACTATTGCTCCCTCTTCTACAAAACGCTGTGCAGTGGCTAAACCTATACCACTAGCCCCTCCTGTGATAACAACTATTTTCTTTTCTAAACTACTATGTTTAGTTCCCATTTTAAGAAACCTCCTAATAGTTATAGCTTGTAATTTTTTCCTGATTTTTAATTTTTTCTTGATATACTCTCCATGAAATACACCACTTAGTTGGATCATCCAAATAATCAGCTTCAATTAACTGATGAATCGTACTATTTTGTGGAGCATTTTTCACCACTTCTGGATTTTCATAAGCTTCCTTCGAAATCTGTTCAAGCGCTTGGATATATTCATCTAAGTCTGCCTTAGAATAGGATTCTGTCGGCTCTAGTGTAAATGGTTGCGGCACAATATATGGATGGTGACTGGTCCAATAATGCAAACCAAAGTCTGTCATGCGACGTTGTACATCCTCTGTTGTTACGCCAGTTTCTTTCTCTAGCTGTTCCCAACTATAACGAACTTGTTCCAGGCGTTGTCCCAGTACATACGGTGCACTTGCGCCACGAATTTTTGTTACTTTACTATATAAATAGTTATTATTTAACACAGCAGTCTCTGCCACTGCTTTAAGGCCTTCTGGTCCTAATGCACGAATCCAAGCATACGAGCGTAAGATGGTTTGTGCTACGCCGTGGAAAGAACGTACCTTTCCAATTGAGTGCTCTAATTGCTCATTTAATACATATTGATTGCCATATTTTTCAACAATCGGCCCTGGTAAATAAGCTTTTAATTCCTCTGTTACACCTAGTGCTCCCGTTGCTGGTCCACCGCACATGTGAGGAGCTGCAAACGTCTTGTGTAAATTGAAGAAACACATATCGAATCCTGCTTCTTTTGCACGAGTAATTCCTAATAACCCATTGGCATTCGCTTGGTCGTAGTAACAGAGACCACCTACATCGTGTACAATTTTTGTAAACTCTTTAATTTTTGAATTGTAAATCCCTGTATCCTCCGGGTTAGCAACTACAAAGCCAGCAGTTCTTTCGGATACAACTTCTTTTAACTTTTCAATATCCGGAAATCCATTTTCATCTGGATGAAGGGTAATAATTTTATATCCCTTTACAACTGCCGTTGCTGCTTGAGATGGATGAGAAAAAATCGTTGTAATAATTTCATTACGATGATCTGCCTCACCCTTCACTTCAAAATACTTACGCACAATCGATGCCATCGCAAATAATGCCTGGGTACCACCACTAGGTTGGAAAGAGAAAGCATCCATACCTGAAATCTCACGCATTGCTAGGTCCAAATTGTGAATTATTTCTAACATCCCTTGAACTGTACTTACATCTTGTAGAGGGTGTAACTCCATCATTTTTGAATTGCGGATTAATAACTCATTAATTTTTGGAATGTACTTCATCGTACATGTCCCTTGACCAATTTCAACATTGAAATCAGAACCTAATGTTTCCTGCGAAAGACGCACATAATGTCGTAATACACGTGCTTGGCCGATTTCTGGTAAATTTGGCTTACTTCTTCGACTCATATTTTGCGGTATTCTAGTAACACCATCTCCCACTGCATCTACAATTTCTTGCGGAGCTTGCGGTACTTCAACCCCAACTTCTCCAGGCTGATGCAGTTCAAAAATAATAGGCTCATTCCACTTGGCTTGATGAAAATTTACATTTACAGTCTGTCTTTGAATTTTTTTCACGGTAAAGCTCCTTTCTAAAACATTACTTAGTAACAATTTTTGATAAAACACTTACTAGGCGATCGATATCTTCTTTGGTATGCACTTCAGTTACACAATAAAGTGCTGATTGACCATATTCAGGGAATTCTAACGATAAATCCTTTCCTCCAAAGACCTTTTGTTCTAATAATTGTGCATTGATCTCTGCAACTGTTAAACCTGTGTCATTAAAATCAATGACAAATTCCTTAAAGAATGGCGATGTAATTCTCGAACCTCTAATATTTTTAATTTTATTTAGTTGCATCACTGCATACTGACTGTTTTGCATAATTGCCTGACCTAAATCGTACATACCATTCGGTCCAATCAACGATAAATAAACACCAGCTGTAATGCCCCATAACGCTGTTTGTGTACCTACAGATTCTTTACCGTTTTCTCGATCTGCAAAAGACGTACGATCATACGCAATATCTCCAAAACCATATTCGCCATCTTTTAATGTGGGAATTATTCCAAATAATCGAGATGGGTATTCATTGACAAATACAGGGTCATTATGTGTCGCAATAAAGCCAGCTTGCCCACCACTGTAATTCATGTGCATGCCCAGTGGTTGAAGGTCCCCACACACAATATCAGCTCCATATTGACTTGGAGGTGCAAGTACACCAAGAGAAATTGGATCTACTCCCACTATCATCAATGCTCCATATTTTTTCGCAAGGTTAGAAATTTCCTGACCTTGTGATTCAATAAAACCTAAATATGATGGATTTTCAAAATAAATAACTGCAACATCCTGCGATAATTTTTCTTCTAAGTCAGCTAAATCCATCAACCCAGTATTAAGATCAAATTTCACACCTTCAAATGTTAATTGAGGCGTACCATAGTTTTTAATAATCTTCTTTCGTTCAGGTGAAACTGTATTGGCAAGCAAGACTTTTGAACGTTTTGTGATTCGACTTGCCATACGAATCGACGTAGAAGCTGCTTGCCCCCAATCGAAAGTTGGGACATTCACTACATCCATATCTACAAGCTCAGCCATTAGACTTTGATATTCGAATAAGGCTTGGAAACGACCATGGTCTTCGTAAGGTTCCCCTGCATAAGCCGTTAGAAATTCTGATCGTTGATTCACTTCATCACATACTGCAGGTATGAAATGTTGCCAACAACCAGCCCCTAAAAAGTTAATGTATTCATTTGCACTTTTATTCTTATTTAATAGTCCTTCAATATGTCGTCGTAACTCTAATTCATTTAATGCTTTTGGGATATTCAATTTGCTTTTTAACTGTAATTCTTCAGGAATACAAGAATAGAGTTCCTCAATTGAATTCACACCAATTTCATCTAACATTTCTTGTTTTACTTCTGAAACCATATTCGGAATATACGGATGAACTTTTTTGCTCATTTAAATACCTCCTAATAAATTTTATGCTAAGCCTCCACCATCAACGGTCAATGTAGTTCCGGTAACCCAAGAAGATAAATCACTTGCAAGGAATAATACTCCTTTAGCAATATCTTCAGGTGTCCCTAACCTTGCCAAGGGTCGATCAACTGCTGAACTTCGTAAGAAACTATATTCTTCTATATCTAGTTGGATTGCCTCGTTCCGTAATAAAGGCGTATCCGTGTCCCCTGGGCAAATACAATTCACCCGAATGTTCTCTGGTCCATGATCAATGGCCATGGCTCTTGTTAGATTTACGACTCCTGCTTTAGCAGCACAGTAGGAAGCTGCTTTGTCTCCGCCTTTTAACCCCCAGCCCGACCCTGTATTGATAATACTTCCTCCACCATGTTCACGCATAAGTGGAATTAAATATTTAGATAATAAATAAACACCTTTTAAAGAGACATCGATTACCGCATCCCACTCAGATTCTTCTAATTCAATCACTGTTTTTCTACGAATAATACCTGCATTGTTAAAGAGTATATCGACTTTTCCGTATTTTTCTTCCACCAACTGTGCCACGCGTTGGCAATCTTGAGCATTTGTCACATCACACTTCATAAATTCAATGGCTAAATCAGATGCTTGAAAACTTTTTTCCACTTCCTTTCCTTTTTGCTCATCAATATCGAGAATGACGGTTTTTGTCCCCACCTCACTCAATAATTTAGCGGTTGCAAGACCAATTCCCGAAGCACCTCCTGTAACTACAGCAATTTTTCCAGCTAATTGAAAATAATCTACCAACTAAATCTTCCTCCTTTTTTTCATCACTATTTATATAAGCAAGAATCATGCCAAAAGTATAATGCTGATTTAAGAATGTTTTTAATTGTTTGATAGATATTTTTTTGTCATTTTTGTCATTTCGAATTCACTTTTTGTCAAAATACACTGGATAATTTGAAGTGTTTGTCCAAAAAACTAATGTTGCTTTGAAAAATTAGTTTAACTAACCACCATTGACCATAAAAACTAGCGCAAATATAAAGAGCATGTTTTGATTAATCAAGTCTCAAAACATGCTCTAATTTAATAAAACTATTTAATTTTCTTTAGGGATAAATTTTTCTAAGGCTAGTACCAACTAGAACTACAAGGTAATTAAATTTCATTTTCAATAACAACTTTTTTTAGTTTTCTGTACAGCGTTCTTTTACTTATGCCTAATTCTTCTGCAACACGTTCCTTTCCCGCTGTATCATTTCCGTATTCAGCTATTTTTTGGCTGATTAATTCCAGTTCCATATCCTTTAAAACATTGGGAATTTGCATATTTTTTTTTCTGATAATGTGATTTGGTAGGCTTGCTTTAGTTAATTTTAATGAATTTTCCATTACCATACTATACTCTAAAACATTTTCTAACTCTCTAATGTTACCAGGCCAATTATAGGCTTTTAATTCTTCAAAGAATTCCTCTGAAAAATCGTTAATAAATTTCCCTGTTTTTTGTTGAATTTTTTCTAACAATGTGAAAATTAAATGCTCTAATTCATCCTTTCTATGTCTTAGTGGTGGCAAAGCTATCGGAATTACATTTAGTCGATAATACAAATCAGCACGAAACTCCCCTATTTTCACCATTTCTTCTAAAGGTCTATTTGTTGCAGCAACAATTCTGACATTTACTTTCTTAGGTTCAATTGAGCCTACTCGATAAACAAATCCATCTTGTAAAACTGTAAGTAACTTAGCTTGTAGGTGCAAAGGTAATTCAGTAATTTCATCAAGAAATAGGGTACCTTTATCAGCAATCTCAAAATATCCTGGTTTCCCCTTTCTTTTAGCACCAGTAAATGCCCCTTCCTCATAACCAAATAGTTCACTTTCAAATAAATTTTCTGGAATACTAGCACAGTTAATTTCTACAAATTTTCCTTTATGAGAAATGCTATTTGAGTGAATATATTTAGCTAACAAACTTTTTCCAGTTCCAGTTTCTCCAGTTATGACAATGGATGAAGAGCTATTTGCAATATTATTTATCTTGGATTTAACAAATTGTAAATGTGGTGAATCACCTAGTACATATTTTGTGTCAATCTCAGTATTAGTTTCAAGTGATATATAGAATCCTAAATTATTTTGAACATCAATAATAATTTCACCTAGTCGAGCTAACCAATATTGATATTTCTTCTGTTCAGAAAATAAATTTTTTTCACCTTCATCCGTAAAACTCACAAAAGTTAAATATCCAAAATGACGATCATCTTTGACTAAGTTCATAAGTATTTCTACTTTGGATGGACAATTGTTTTGAAACCTACAGCCTATACACATATTCATTTTCCCGGGTTTCTGTACATACTGAAATGACTCAGAGTAATATTTTTGGAAGAAAGGCAAATGTACTTGCTTCCCTTTTTGTTTACGATATTCATCTGTAGCTGAGAGAATTTCCCCTTTCGGAGTGAAAAACGCTATTTCTATTTGTAACAAATCCCCAAATAAATTTATGATGGATTGAACTAGCTTGTAATTACTTGTCATTATATAGCCCCCTAAGAATATAACATGTGCATTATTTATCAAAAGTTATAAAATAATAAATAGTTTTACTAGTTTGAAATTTCTTCTATTGATTTATTATTATCACATAAGTACTTCTTATAGCTGAATACCATTTATTAAGCATTACTTTTTCAATATTCTATCAATAAATTCTTCTTTGAGGTATGAAATAATTTAAACAATTCTCCAAAACTATAAAAGGTATGGTTTTAGAAAAAATTATTAAATTTTAATGGATAACGTTTTACTCAATTACGCATAAGATTATTTCTGATATTAAATTTATCATATTAGCGCTACAGGTCCTAAAAATACTTGCTAAGATCTAACACTTATCTATTACAATCCTTAGTAGAATAGCCTTCTCTCCATTTAATATTTTATTTTGTTCCACCATATATTTACTTAATATCACTAATTTTTAATTCAAGATTCGGATAACAAATTCGATAAATTTACAAGCAAAAACCTTGAAAAGGTTATACCAATTCAAGGTTAAAATTTAAATAATTATAAGCTTCTGGATTAATCGTAGTTTTCGTTTCTAAATACTTAACTCCTATCGGGCTTGCCATCAAAATGAAATAACCATAACACATTTTATCAGATGGAATATTTTTGTAAAATGCGATTAAATATCTGTTGTAGTTGTTCCTTACTTAACCCCATAACATATGCTTCCATTAAAATTTGTTCAAGATTAAATGAAATTTGATACAATTTATTGTCTTTAATAGAGGTTGAATGTCCAGTTAAAATAAATGCTTTGGTTTTTGGTTTGAGTGCTATCAAACCTTTTCGCTGAAGCTCTCTGTAGCTTTTGTGAACTGTATGTAGATTGACCTTTGTTTGCATAGCCATATTACGAATGGAAGG
Source organism: Bacillus sp. Cr_A10 (assembly GCF_029222665.1). NCBI lineage: Bacteria > Bacillati > Bacillota > Bacilli > Caryophanales > Bacillaceae > Bacillus > Bacillus sp. Cr_A10. Next base: position 8,536 of record NZ_JARHXR010000008.1, on the reverse strand, counting down.
TAATTGATCGCCATTCTGCAAATTCCCTTTGGCCATTTCTAATATAAGTTGCTGAGTTAGTTGTTGATAGAGAGGAATTTTGCTACTTGTGTCCAATGTAAAATTCATTTTTTCCATCCTTCCTCTCCTATTTAGAACTTAAATCGATATTTACTTAATACTTTAAAAAATAAAGTTATGGTACTACCGATAGTTAAAACTGCAATAATGATCGTCACTATCCATTGAGAAACATTCAACGCAAGTAAACAGAAATGAATGAATGTAATAACAATCAATATCGGAAATCCAAATACTAGACTAATTAAAACGTTAGGATTAGATTTAACAGCCTCTGAAGGACTTTTCCATTCTAATAAGGGATGTTGCATATCATAAATAGGTGACAATAGATTATAACTTATGATTAATAATACCGTAATAAGTAATAGCAAAAGCCCAAGAGTATTGATACTTCCAAATAACATATAAATAGCGTAGCTGATTAAAACTGATAGGATACTTATTAACGAGGCAGTTGTAACTTTTGCTAGAAATACTTTTCGTCGATCTAATGGGATTGCAATACTAGGTGCATAATTCTTTCCCTCTCTTGAATATGGTGTACCACTAATATTGTTTACACAGCTTAAAAATAATATCATGTATGCAAATATATGACTTTCATTGTCAGCAATCCACTGCGATTTCAACAAGTCCATCTGAACCACAATTGTGAATATAATTGTAAATAAAGGTGATAGGATCAGACTCAATATGATTTGCATTTTAAAATATGGCTCTGATTGAATAATCCAGAATTCTCTTTGTAAATAATAACCCCAAATATTTTTCGTTCTGTACATCGAAATTTTGGGCATTTTTTCAACTCTATTTTCAAGCAGTCCGTTTTTGTAATAGTTAACCGCTGTATTTTTAACAGTAGCGATTAATAATAGTATACAGATTAGTATTAGACTACTAACAATAATGAGAAAATCTATTAAACTATCTTTTGTTAATAGTGATGTTGTTATCGTCTTGATAAAAGTCTCTTGCATCGAAAGTCTATAACCCATATTAAGCAAATTTGCTAAAGTAGGGAAGAAATCTGTTAAGTCGGTTACATTAAAGCTCACTATAATTGCTTTTATTTTTTCAAATTGTTGAGTTATGAGATATATGATAGGGATAATACCTATTAAAAAAGCTAAAATCGTATTCGTAAATAAGTACAATAAGGAGCTAGGGAATAGTTTTCTAAAACGGTTCAGAATGGACAAAATAGATAAGAGAAACATTGCTGTAATTACATTTGTAAGAGTTAGGATAACCACCGTTTGTACTATTTCCACCAGATCATATTTTAAAAATAATAATAAATAAATTGGTATCTGCAAAATTCCAACTATAATTATGGGTAAAGCAAGCCCACTTATTACTTTTGCTATAACGATTTGTTTTGCTGAAATAGGTAGACTAGATAATATATAAAAATCACGTTGATTATATACAACTGAGACGGCAAAATAAGCTGTCAATATATACGTTAATCCCATTGAAAGAAATAAATTATAAAACAAATATTCCTCAGAGGTTCCTAAAAAGTAAATCATTATATTAACCCCTAGGTACTGTAAAGCTAAATAAAACATAGCAATGAGTAGCATAATATAAAGGGCTAACTGCTGGGGCTTTGAATAGAATGATGCAATAAAAAATTTCACTAGTTGAAAATTAAACTTCATTTGCTTGTATCTCCATAAAAGTAGTTTCTAAATTTCCTTCTTGCAGCAAACTATCTACAGACTTATGCAAAACGATCTTCCCGTCTTTTAAAATTGCAATTGATTCGCAGATTTTCTCTGCAATATCTAATAAATGGGTGGAAAAAAACACGGTTCCTCCATTATCAACATAATCCTTCATACAATTTTTAAAGACAAGAACAGCAAAGGGATCTAAACCATTTAACGGCTCATCCATAATGATGATAGGTGGACTAATCGTAAAAGCTGTAATCAACGCCATTTTATGGAGCATCCCATAAGAATACGTCCCCATTGGTTTATTAATACTCTTCTCCATCTCAAAAGCCTTGATAAAGTAATCGAGTTTTTCCTCATCTACTTTTTCATAGAGTTTTAAGACAAAGTGTATCCAATCGTATGCAGATATATTTTTAAATACATGAATAGTATCAGGGATAAAATAAAACTGCTTTTTATAAGTAATTTCATGTGATTTAGGTACATTATTAATCACTACTTCTCCATCATCTTGTTCTTCCAATCCAGTGATACAATGTAATGTAGTTGTTTTACCTGCTCCATTCGCACCAACAAATCCTAAAACTTCTCCTTTTCCCACCTGTAATTCTACGCCTTTTAAAACTTCTTGTTGACCATACTTTTTCTTTAGATTACGTATAGTTAACATACTTGTCCACCTTCTTTCCGCTTTGTATTTCACAAACTATCACTTGTTACTACTAAAATTTCTTTTTTCCAATCCAAAAATGCATCATTACTGTCATTACAAAAATAATTAGCAGTGTTGCTACAATATTAATCTCCCACCCAGTTCCCAAGTCCCCTGTAGTTAGAATGCTTGTTGCACGAAGACTCATACTTGCTGGATTCAAGGTATCTATTAGTGGGTGTAAGCCTGCACAAAAACGACATATCAAAAGAAAAACAATGCTTAGTAGTGCGATAAATGCGGGGCTATTAAAAAATGTACTCAACATTGTTACAAATGTAATTAGGAATAACACCCAAATACAATATAGGACAAACGCTAAAAGTATTTGCGAAACCGGGATTGTTGTAAACAAGTACGCAGTATATCCATATGACACTGAGTAACCGATTGCAATACAAATAACAGCCAACAAATAATGGGTTAAAATCTTGCTGCCTATGTAAGAAGAAATAGACACTGGTCTCGTTAAAATAAATGCCAACATACCATTTGCTTTTTCAGATTGAATAACACTCATTACAGCAACGACAAGAACAATCATTCCTAACTGATCAAACTGTGAGTTAAGGGTCGAAGCAAGTACCTCCCCCCCCAGAGGTTTTGCCATTGCCGGATCAATAATAATGCCCTCCACACCTCCAAGAGTTTCTAAAATTACCGGCAAATAATACATCATGATCGGTTGTGTAAGTCCTAATAATACAAAAACTATTGGCAACCATATAATCTTAAATTCACCAATCATTTGATTGATTTCTTTTTTGCTTAATGCTAGAAAAGTATTCATACGTCCACCACCAATGATAAAAATATTTCTTCAAGACTCTCTTTAACACCCATTTCAAACTTTGTAAAACAAACTTTTTCATCCAAACCATATTGTAATAATTGTGAACCATTTACTTCTACATCATTTACAAATATTTTAAAACCATCTTCATAACTTACTATTTTCTTTACATATGGCAAATGTTCAATTTTATGTAACCACTTTATATCTTCTTTACGAATAGCTAAGTATATAGCACTCTCTTTATTACGATTGAGTAGATCAGATTTTGTGGCATCTTCTATTTTCTGACCATTTTTAATGACAACAAAGCGTTCACAAATTTCTTCTGCATCTCCCAATATATGTGTAGATAATAATATTGTCGTTTCTTTTTTTATCTCTTTCATTAAATTTAACACTTCTCTTCTTCCGATTGGGTCCAGTGCTGATACAGGTTCATCCATGATTATCAATGTTGGCTTATGTAGCAGGGCTTGCGCAATTCCTAAACGTTGCTTCATTCCACCTGAAAAGTTTCCTACTTTGGTTTGCGCTTCATTTGCTAATCCTACCTTGGCTAATAAAGGAGGAATATCTTTATGTAATATATTTTTTGAAATACCCGATAGCGTCCCCATAAATAGTAATGTGTCATATGCAGTCATCCATGAGAAAAAATTAGGGTACTGTGGTAAATAGCCAATTTGATTTTTCTTCGTTGAAATTTTTTGTCCATCAAGTAAAATACTACCTTCATCCGCATTTAAAATATCTGCAATAATTTGTATTAAGGTAGATTTCCCTGCTCCATTAGGACCGATTAATCCAACACATTCATTTGCATCCATTACCATTGAAAAATGATGCACTGCCGTTTTATGTTTAAACTTCTTCGTAATATTATTGATTTCTAATCGCATGTTCGTGTACGTCCTTTCTGCCAATTGCAAAGTATAAAATAGGTCCAATTGTATTAAAAAATAAAATAAAAAAAGTCCACATTAATACATGTTCTCTTGTTGCTCTATGACGATATAAATCAATTAAAGCAATCATAATTAATAAAAGCGTTACTAGAAAAAAAGGTATAATGATTGGCAAAATACTTCCCCAATCAATTTTTGATATTTCATTTAAATCGAAGTGTAATTGCATGCAAAATTAACTCCTTTCTGTTATCATTATCAATAACGATAACAGAAAGAGAAAGTAACTTCAATAACTTTTTTTCCCTGTACATTTACTTTCATTTATATTATATTTTTTGATAACGTTATCTTTAGTTGGAATGAATGTCTTTTATTATTGTTTATATCACTTTAAAACATGTTGGAGGAACAATTTATGCGCAACAAAGTAGAGGTAATAATGCACCCAGTGAGAATGAAAATTTTACAAGCTCTTATGCAAAATAAAGAAGATGGCGTAAGTACATTAGAAATGATAGCTATCATCAAAGATGTTCCACAAGCAACGTTATATCGCCATATTCAGATTTTAGTGGATGAAAGTATTATTAAAATCGTAAAGGAAAGAAAAGTACGATCCGTAACTGAAAAATTTTATGCATTAAATGAAGAAGCAGCTCGACTGAGTGAGGAGGATTGGAAGCATCTATCCAAGGAACAAAAACTAAATTATATTTCCTACTATCAATTAGTTTTATTATCGCAATACCAAAATTATTTAACTTTACTTGAGGTTGAGGAAAACATCGAAGACACAGCAACTTTTTCATTACTAGAGCTGACTTTATCCAGTGAGCAATTTACGCTTTTCCAAAATGAGCTAAACAATCTAATGATAAAGTATTATAAAATGAGTAACGTAAATGAGGAAACTAATACTAAAACAATTGCTGTTAACATTATTCCAAAACTATAAAACCATAGGAATTAGCATTTAAATTGGTTTTAGAGAACGCTTGAAATAGATAGCGAAAATGGTTTATTACAACTTCTGCTAATGCATGTTAAAAATCTCCTATTTTAATTACTAAATTCAATTTTATGGTCAATATTTAAAGAGATAATTAGTAATTTATTGATACGATTGAACGTGGAGATTAGTTATGTATTATTTAAGTTTAATCGCTTGTATATTTATTTCTTATGAGAAAATAATATAAGAACTTTAATGGTATTATTTCATACCATTTAATGAAGAGTGTATGAAGGAACAATAGGATTTAAATAGACAGATTAAGTTTGAAACATATTAAAAAAAAGTTGAACTCATGGAAGAGGTGAGCATTTAATACACTCACCTTTCATGTATAGGTTTAATCCTTTTTCTTAGGTTTACTTTTATTAATTTCTTTCGTTACCTTGTTTTTAGAAATAGCAATAAATTCTTCAGCGAATTCTTCGTCAGGATTATTCGTAGGATTTTTATACAGTTCGAAACTATTGTGCGTTCTAACATTGCTTGTCTTATTGTTATTTTTACTCATGGATATTCACCTCCTAGATTCTAATTTGCACTATCTAGAGAGTTTTATTCTCACAGAGTTAGTGTAAAGCTTAATGGAACTCGTTAATACTTCAGATGATTTCGCCCTGTTAAATTTATATTTCCTACTCCTCAATAATTAATGTAATGGCCAACATTCATGTTGTGCCATATGCAAAACTTAAAATCTTTGAAGACATAGAAAAACACCTCCACGTAGAATAAAGGTATAATACCAATTTTCTAGGTAAAGGTGTTTTGTTTTATTTAATTTACTTGTTAAGTTGAAAAAATTACGTAAACCAACTTACTATTATAGTTTTTTGCATCTCAGCAAGAAAAGTGTTTCCTCAATTTTTTACAATTCTTTTGCTATTACCTTAACAATTTCATCAATCGTTGAGGATGTCCCTGATTTATTTTGAACTAATACACTAAAGATGTATGATTGCCCGCTACTCGCTTCTAAATATCCACTCAGTGTACTAACACCCGTTAATGAACCTGTTTTTGCATAGACTTTTCCTGCAGTCAGTGGATCTTTTAATCGATTTCTTAAAGTGCCTCCTACCATTCGATCGGTATTAGCAGCTACTGGTAAGCTAGTAAAATAGGTATTAAACCAATCTTCTCCTTGCACTTTATATAATAATTCACTCACTGCCAAACTTGAAACCCTATTTTCATGAGACATTCCAGATCCATCTTCAAATTGCCAATCAACCATATTTAAATTAATTGATTTTCCATATTCTCTAATAACTTCTAAGCCAGCTGTTGTACTACCTTCATTTTTTTTCACTTTTCCCATTGTTTTTACTAAAATATCCGCAATTCCATTATTACTTAGTTTCATATACGGGATTAATAGTTGCTCCAGTGTCATCGATTGCTTCATAGCAACTAGTTGTGCACTTTTTGGTGTTGCTGCTCTAAATAATTTCTCTTTTGAATACTCAATTCCTGCTTCAGCTAAAACTGCCTGGAACATTGTTAATGTATGTGTCGTAGGATGTTTGACAGTCACCCATTCTTTTTTAGTTTTATCAACTGGAAGGTTCCCACTAATGACAATCTGATTTGTTTCATACATTCTTTCTATCGTTACTGTATTTGTTTTTCCTGCTTCAACTGTCAGTGCTTCATTTACTATTTGTAAATCACCAATATGCGGAGTTACATTAATGGACGGTAACTCTCCAACAGCAGTTCCAGTTGCTTCTACGATAATCGTTCCAGAATCGTAGTCTGTGTTTGGAGAAGTTGTTAAAGCTGAAATAGGTGCAGCGTAATAATAAGACTCGTCCCCAACCCAAATTCCCGGAGTTAATAAATCATCATCAAACCATTTGTCATCACCGACAATCCGTCCGTCAATTTTATTAATACCCTGTACTTTTAACTCTTCTGCGAACTGTTGTAAATCTTCAAAGGATAGAGTAGGATCACCTTGTCCTTTTAAATAAACATCTCCTTTTAAGACTCCATTTGACATCTTCCCTGAAGTATAAAGAGTTGTATTAAAACGGTAATCTTTTCCTAATACATCTAAAGCTGCTGCAGTAGTTAACAGTTTCATATTAGAGGCTGGTTTTATAGTTGTTTGACCATTGTAATCATATACCATTTCTCCAGACACTCGATCTCTAACCGTAACACTAACATCTGCACCTGCTAATTTTTCTTCTATTATCTTAGTAATAGAATCACTTAATGTTTTTTCCATTGTTTCTTCTGCTTGAGCAACATTGTTAAAACCAAACAGACTCACAACCAACATCCACGTCATCACCATGGCAGTCCACTTTTTCTTCATAGTTTCCCCCTATATTAACTGAATTTTTAATCTTTTCCAAAGATATATATTCTTCATGAAGTAAAATTCTCCTTTAATTCAATTTAAAACAGGCATATAGATAGAGTTTTCTTAATTAAACGAACATCTATAAACCTATATTTTAATTTAAAATCATGTCAAACGTCTTACAATACACCTATAACCAATGAGTAAAGAAAATTTTTTTCAACCTTTAATTTGAATATAATTTCCTAAACAACAAAAAAAGCCATCACCGATTACTCGGTGACGACTTTTCAAATGCCCAGCGACGTCCTACTCTCTCAGGGGGAGACCCCCAACTACCATCGGTGCGCGAGCTTCACTTCCGTGTTCGGGCTACGAAAGCAGATGAACGGCAGATTTCTTCGTCAGCCGCGGTCGTTCGATTCTCGCGTATATCATACGCTGCGAGCCTCTCTTCCTTGCTTCCTCGAACTCTTTGTTGCTCTACTTTCTCGCAAATAAAACTACTATTCTTTGCCTTCGGCTTTTTTAGTACAACAAAAAAAGCCACCACCGATTACTCGGTGACGACTTTTCAATTGCCCAGCGACGTCCTACTCTCACAGGGGGAGACCCCCAACTACCATCGGCGCCCGAGCTTAACTACTGTGTTCGGGCTGCGAAAGCAGATGAACGGCAGATTTCTTCGTCAGCCGCGGTCGTTCGATTCTCGCGTATATTATACGCTGCGAGTCTCTCTTCTTTGCTTCCTCGAACTCATTGTTCCTCTACTTTCTCGCAAATAAAACTACTATTCTTTGCCTTCGGCTTTTTTTAGTACAACAAAAAAAGCCACCACCGATTGCTCGGTGACGACTTTTCTAGTGCCCAGCGACGTCCTACTCTCACAGGGGGAGACCCCCAACTACCATCGGCGCTGAAGAGCTTAACTTCCGTGTTCGGTATGGGAACGGGTGTGACCTCTTCGCCATCATCACTAGACTCTTCGGCTGTCCATACACATCGTACTTCTTCGTCAACTTCATTCGTTCGGACAGTCACGTACT